>NZ_SGTV01000040.1:0-22954 GCF_005435035.1 Halorubrum sp. SD690R
CCCCCACTACGCCCACCGACTGCCCCCGAAGCGACTCGTCGCTCATGTGTGCGATTCGGTCTCGGTCCCCGTCAGTCGACGCCAACTCTCGACGGGGCTTTATTACGCGCTCCGGCGAGCGGCGGCGACGCGTACTCGTTCGGCTCGCTTTTTTTCCGACTTCGACCGTTTGATCGACATATGGGACGGCGGTCGCGGTCGTCTGACTCCGGTCCTGCCGATCGCTTCGGATCCTCCGGCACCGCCGGAGCCGACGGCGCTCCGGACGCGGTCGGGAGCGGAGCGCCGGTCGCCGCGAGCGACGGCGGCGTCGCCGACGCCGAGGCGGCCCGGAGCGGTTCGGACGGGTCGCGGGCGGCCGGCGGACCCGGCACCGCCGGCGTCCGCGTCGAGGTGGTCGTCCGCGACCCGACGCCGGCGCCGGTGGCGGAGGTGCTGCCGCCCGGCGCGGTCGCGGAGGACGTCGACCGCATCCGCGTCGACGACGGGGTGGTCTCGCAGTTCCGCGCCGACCGCGCCGTCGACGCCGAGCTCGTCTTCGACGGCGGCGACGAGTTCGTCTACCGCTGCCGGAGCAGGGCGCCGGGGCAGTTCCCCGCCGACGCGGTCGAGTCGCTCGGCTACCCGGTCTCGTCGGTGACGGTCCGGACGGCGCCCGACCGCGTCCGGCTCGGGCTGTCGCTGCCCGCGGCCGACCCGTTGGGCGACGTGATCGACGCGCTGGAGGCGACCGGCGAGTCCGCGCGGCTCGAACGGCTCACCAGCTCCGGCGGGGCCGACAGTCGATCGGACCCTGTCGTCGTCGACCGGGGGCGGCTCACGGACCGGCAGCGGGAGGTGGTCCGTACCGCTCAGCGCCTCGGCTACTTCGAACACCCCCGCGAGGCGAGCGCGACGGAGGTGGCCGACGCCATCGGCATCGCCCGCGCCACGTTCTCGGAACACCTCGCGGCCGCGCAGCGCCGCGTCTTCGAGGACCTCGTCGGCGGGTAGGTTCCCGCGCGCCGAGGGCGACCGCGGTATTGAAACCGTTCTGGCCCCGAGGAGAGGTATGTACCGGAGACGGTTCCTTCGACGGGCCGGCGCCGTCGGGAGCGCGGCGACGGCGGTCGGCCTCGCCGGATGCGCGGGCGTCGGCGGCGAACCCGACTTCGACGTGGGGATGCTCGCCGCCGCGTATCAGCCCCGAGAGATCACGGTCTCGGTCGGCGACACCGTCGTCTGGGAGAACACGAGCGCGCGGTCGCACACCGTCACCGCGACCGAGGGCGGACTGCCTGACGGCGCGGAGTTCTTCGCATCCGGCGGCTTCGACGACTTCGAGACCGCCAAGGCGGCGTGGCAGTCCGACTTCGGCGGCATCCTGAGGAACGGCGACCGCTTCGAACACACCTTCACGGTCCCCGGTGCCCACGAGTACGTCTGTATCCCGCACCGCGAGGGCGGCATGTACGGGACCGTCGTCGTCGAGGAGTGAGCCGTGAGCCCGCCCACCCCCCGCCGAAATCCATTCCCGCCCGCGTCACGAACGAGGGGTGACTGAGAGATGGACCTCTCGCCGCTCCTCGGGACCGACGTCCTGCTGTTCCTCGCGATCGGGCTGCTCGGCGGCGCCCACTGTATCGGCATGTGCGGCCCGCTCGTCACCGTCTACGCGAGTCGGATGGACGCCGACGGCGGCCGGACCGACGGCGGCGGGGCGGGCGCCGCGCGCACGGCGGACAGGGCGACCGGCCGCGAGGGGCATCTCACCACCTACGAGGTCCGCCAGCACACGCTGTTCAACCTCGGACGCGCGGCGAGTTACGCGACAATCGGAACGCTGCTGGGCGCGCTCGGCGGCGCGGTGTTCGTCACCACCGCGACCCTGACCGGCGCCGCCGAAACCGTCCGCGGCGGGGTCGGCCTCCTTGTCGGCGCGGCCGTCATTCTCGTCGGCGTCAGGTACCTCTTCGGCGGCGCGACCGGCGGGGTCCACCTCCCCGGGCTCGAACGCGTCACCGGGTGGCTCACCGGGTACGTCGACCGCCTCGCGAACGGCCCGGGGATCGTCGCGCTCGGCGCGGTCCACGGGCTGTTACCCTGTCCGATCCTCTACCCGGCGTACCTCTACGCGTTCGCCAGCGGCTCGGCGGTCGCCGGCGGCGTCGCGCTCGGCGCGCTCGGGCTCGGGACGATCCCGGCCGTCTTCGCCTACGGGACGCTGATCGAGAGCGTCGACCCCGTCCACCGCCGCCGGGTCCACCGGCTGCTCGGCGTCGCGTTCGTCGCGCTCGGCTACGTGCTGTTCGCTCACGGGCTGATGTCCGTCGGGATCCACGTGCCGCACCCGCGGCTCCCGTTCTGGAACCCGCTCGACGCCGGCATGGGGGGCATGTGAAATGAGCGGGGCCGCTCGACCGCCGGACGCGGGCGACGACCCCTCCGCGTGTACCCTCTGTGAGCTTCCGACCGAGGGCGTCGACGTCACCGACGGCGAGGGCAACCGCTTCTGTTGTACCGGCTGCCGCGACGTGTACGCCGCGCTCGGCGACGTCGACGTCGACGCCGACGCGGTCCGCGAGCGGCGGCAGGAACGCGGCGACGACGGTGCGGGCGGGCCCGACGACCCCGACGCCGAGGGCGGGTCCGGCGACCGCGACGTGCCCGAGGGTCACGAGGCGACGTTCCTGGAGGTCGACGGGATGCACTGCGCGACCTGCGAGGCGTTCATCGAGACGGTCGCGACCGACGCCGACGGCGTCAGCGGCGCGAGCGCGAGCTACGTCACCGACACGGTGCGGATCGACCACGACCCGGACGCGGTCACCATCGACGACCTCACCGAGACCGTGAGCGGGCTTGGATACAGCGCGTACGACCGCGACGACGCCTTCTCGCGCCGACAGGCGCGGAACATGGCGACGGCGCGGCTCGCCGCGGGCGTCCTCGTCGGGATGGCGGTCATGCTCCAGTACATCGTCCTCATCTACCCGACCTACTTCGCGTTCCCGTTCTACAACGAGCGCACGCTGGAGTACCTCAACCAGGCGATGGCCTCGACCTCCGGAACGTACTTCTTCATCGTCATCGGCGTCCTCACCACCATCGTCCTCTTCTTCACCGGGAAGCCGACCCTGCGGGGCGCGTACGTCAGCGCGAAGACGCGCTCGCCGAACATGGACCTCCTCGTCGCCATCGCGGCAGTGAGCGCCTACCTCTACAGCACGCTCGCGGTGATATTCGTCGAGTCGCCCTCGATATACTACGACGTGACCGTCGCCATCGTCGTCATCGTCACCGTCGGCAACCACTACGAGGACTCGGTGAAGGACCGCGCGACCGAACTGCTCTCCGAGGTCACCGCCGTCCAAGTCGACGACGCCCGGCGGCTGACCGCGGACGGAGAGCCGGAGTCGGTCGCCGTCGACGCGCTCGAACCGGGCGACCGGCTCCTCGTGCGCGCCGGCGAGCGAGTCCCGGTCGACGGCGAGGCGGTCGACGGCGACGCCGCGGTCGACGAGTCGGTCGTCACCGGCGAGTCGCTCCCGGTCCGGAAGGTCGCCGGCGACGCGGTCGTCGGCGGCTCCGTCGTCGCCGACGGGTCGCTCACGGTCGCGGTCGGCCCGGACGCGACCTCCAGCCTCGACCGCGTCGCGGAGCTGGTGTACGACCTCCAGAGCGGGAACCACGGCGTCCAGAAGCTCGCCGACCGGCTCGCGACGGTGTTCGTCCCCGCCGTCCTCGGCATCGCGGTCGTCGCCGCGGGCGCGTCGCTCGCGCTCGGCGGGGCACCGACCGACGCGATGCTCGTCGGGCTGACGGTGCTGATCGTCTCCTGCCCGTGCGCGCTCGGGCTGGCGACGCCGCTCGCGGTCGCCGCCGGCATCCGCGACGCGCTGGAGCGCAACATCGTCGTGTTCGACGACACCGTCTTCGAGCGGATCCGCGACGCGGACACGGTGGTCTTCGACAAGACCGGGACGCTGACCACCGGCGAGATGCGGCCGATCGCCCGCGAGGTCGACGACGACCTGCTCCGGCTCGCTGCCGCGCTCGAATCGCGCTCCGCGCACCCGGTCGGGCAGGCCGTCGCGGCGGCGCGAGCCGAGGTCGGCACCGAGGGCGCCGCGCTCGGCGGCGCGACCGGCGACGGCACCGGGCCGGCCGTCGCCGACGGCGGCGCGGAGGCGGTCGACGCCTCGACGGAGGAGCCGGACCCCTCGGCCGACGCGGGCGGGCCCGCGGTCGAGTCCTTCGAGGACCACGCCCGCGGCGTCTCCGGCGTCGTCGACGGGGTCGAGGTCGTCGTCGGCCACCCGGACCTGTTCGACGAGCGCGGGTGGACCGTCCCCGACGCGGTCCGCGAGGCGGTCGCCGACGCGCGGGACGTGGGGCGCGTCCCGGTCGCGGTCGGCCGCGACGGCGCCGCGGAGGGGTTCCTCGTGGTCGGCGACGAGCTCCGCGAGGGCTGGGAGGAGACGGTGACGGCGCTCGATCGCTCGGGCGTCGAGGTGATCGTCCTCACCGGCGACGACGAGCGCGCCGCGACTGTGTTCGCCGACCACGCCGCCGTCTCGTCGGTGTTCGCCGGCGTGCCGCCCGAGGGGAAGGCCGAGGCGGTCGGGCGGCTGAAGGAGCGCGGCGTCACCGTGATGGTCGGCGACGGCACCAACGACGCGCCGGCGCTCGCGGCGGCCGACCTCGGGGTCGCGCTCGGCGGCGGCACCGCGATGGCGGCCGACGCCGCCGACGTGGCGATCGTCGACGATGAGCTCGGCTCCGTGGCGACCGTCTTCGAGCTCGCCCGGGCGGCCGGCCGGCGCGTGAAGGGGAACATCGGCTGGGCGTTCTGCTACAACGCGGTCGCCATCCCGCTCGCGGCGACCGGACTGCTGAACCCCCTCTTCGCCGCCGTCGCGATGGGGGCGTCGAGCCTCCTCGTGGTGACGAACTCCTCGCGGGCGCTGATCGCGGACGACTGAGGGCGGCCCGTGACGCGGCCGCGCCCGCCCCTACCGCAAGCGACTTTCGGCTCACGCGAGTAGACCTGAGCGATGACAGACCAACAGCAGCAGCCCGCGACGCCGACGCGGAACGGAGTGCCCGTTTTCGGGCTCGGCACGTGGGAGAACGACGACCCCGCCCAGTGTACCGAGTCGGTCGCGAACGCGCTCGACGCCGGCTACCGCCACGTCGACACCGCGCAGATCTACGGCAACGAGGCGGCCGTCGGCGACGGGATCGCGAAGAGCGACGTCGACCGCGACGACATCTTCCTCGCGTCGAAGGTGTGGATCGACGAGCTCGCGCCCGCGGACGTCGCCTCGTCGACCCGCGAGAGCCTCGACAAGCTCGGCGTCGACGCGGTCGATCTCATGTACGTCCACTGGCCGGCCGGAGAGTACGAGCCCGAGGAGACGCTGCCGGCGTTCGCCGAGCTCCGCGACGACGGCCTGATCGACCGCATCGGCGTCTCGAACTTCGAACCCGAACACCTCGACGCCGCGACGGACGCGCTCGGCGGGGCGCCGTTCGCGAACCAGGTCGAGATGCACCCGCTGCTCCGCCAGGAGGAGCTCCGCGAGTACGCCGACGCCAACGACGTCGAGCTCGTCGCCTACTCGCCGCTCGCCCGCGGGGAGATCCTCGACGACCCGGCGATCGCCGACATCGCCGAGAAGCACGACGTCAGCGCGGCGCAGGTGAGCCTCGCGTGGCTGCGCGAGTCCGGCGTCACCGCCATCCCGAAGGCGACCGGGATCGACCACATCCGCGACAACCTCGCGAGCCTCGACCTCGAACTCGACGACGAGGATGTCGAGGCCATCGACACGCTCGGCCGGACCGACCGGCAGCTGAACCCCGACTTCGGGCCCGACTGGTAGGGCGTCCGGCTCACTTCGCCGCCCGCGGGAGCGACACCGTGATCCGGTTGCCGCGCTCGCGGCCGGCCGGATCGGAGTCGACCGCGACGTCCCCGTTGGACAGCTCCACGCTCCAGTAGACGACCCAGAAGCCGAGGCCGCTGCTGTGGTAGACGTGCGTCATATCGTGGTCGCCGGTGAGCACGTCGGCCTCGACCGACGGTATCGCCGGGAGGTCGTCTTCGATCACGAGTTCGGCGCCGTCGTCGGTCCGACGCAGTCGGACCGTCACCGTCGGCCTCCCGTCGTCGCTGTGCTGAAACGGGTTCTCGAGGAGTTCGGTCACCGCCGACCGGAGTTCGCAGCGCCCGTCGACGGTGACCGCGTCGAGGCCGTCGACCGTGATCGACCCCTCGGGGTATCGGTCCCTGACGGTCTCGACGCACCCCTCGACCACGCTCCGGAGGTCGATCCGATCGGTCTCCCGCTGGTCGGTGATGAGATCGATGACCTCCCGTTCCTTCTCTGCGGTCTGGAGGAGGCGTTCGCCGACCCGTCGGATCACCGCCGTGTGTTCCGCCGCCTCCGGCACGTCGGCCTCGAGGTCCTCGACCGTCCCGAGGACGATGTTGAGTTCGTTCCGGAGGTTGTGGCGCAGGAGGTTGTCCATCACGACGAGCTGTCGTTCCCGACGGCGGCGGTCGGTGACGTCCTTGGTGAACCCCGTGATGCGGACGACCTCGCCGTCCTCGATTATCGGCTCGCCCTGGACCCACACCCACCGGTTGTAGTTCTCTTCGGGGTTCACCCGGTACTCAATATCGACGGAGTCGCCCGCGGCGAGCAGTTTCATCGCCTCCTCGACCGCGGGCCGGTCGTCCGGATGGACCGCGTCGAGGAACTTGTCCGGGTCGCCGCGGATCTCGTCAGTCGGCGTGCCGTATATGTCCTCGTACGCGGGGTTCACGAAGAGGAGCTCCGACCAGTCCGCGTCGAACATCCAGAGGACGTCGCCGGAGACCGCCGCGATTTCTTTGAGGTGGGAGGTGGCCTCCGCGCGCTGCCGCTCGGCGCGGACGCGGTCGGTCACGTCCCGCGAGCTGACGACGTACCCGTCGAGTTCGTCGTCGGTGAGATTCGACATCCGGCTCTCCAGCCAGACCCACGACCCG
Organism: Halorubrum sp. SD690R; assembly: GCF_005435035.1. Classification (NCBI taxonomy): domain Archaea; kingdom Methanobacteriati; phylum Methanobacteriota; class Halobacteria; order Halobacteriales; family Haloferacaceae; genus Halorubrum; species Halorubrum sp. SD690R. Next base: position 7,019 of record NZ_SGTV01000040.1, read on the forward strand.
TCCGCAGTGCGGTGGCGGTACTCGACGGTCTCCTCGGCGAACCCGTCGCTGGTGATCGTTCGCTGGAACGCCGCACGGACCGCCTCACGGTCGTCCGGGTGTATGTACTCGAAGGCGACCTCGCCCACGAGCTCCGCCGGCGGGATGCCGAGAATCCGCTCTGAAGCCCCGTTGACGAACGTGAACCGACCTTCGTCGTCGACCAGGGCGATCTTGTCCTGGGCCTGATCGAGCAGCAGCCCGAGCGGTTCGGACCCGTTCATTCCCTCATGCTCCCACGCGTACGCGTATAATCGTCACGGCCGTTCGCGTCCGTCGGCGGTCACGGACGAACTACGCCACCGGAAGGGACCACGGCGTGTCGGGACGCGATCAGACGGTCCGAGTGGACTCCGTTCAGTCGTCGCTCGCCGAGAGCGCCTCTCGAATCTCTTCCAGCTTGAAATAGGATGCGAGACCGAGTATCGTCACGGGCCACAGACCGACGAACTGCCCGCGCTGCTTGTCGCCGCGCACGTAGTAGAAGTACAGCGCGAGCGCCACCGACCCCACGGACGCGAACACTGCGGGTCCGAGTCCGTCACTACCGACCTCTTCGACAACTTCTGCCGCCGTCTCTTCTGTTGTATCGCTCACATACGATTAACGCCCCAGACGGTCATATGTGTTTCCTTGCTGTGAGCCCTACTTCGGGCCGTATTCGTCTCACGTCGCCGGCGGCGGCGTCACGATGACCCCGACCGCTCGCTCCGAAACACGAGCACGAAGATCAGGACCGACAGCACGATCATGACCGCCGCGAACACGCGCTCGTCGTCTGTCACAGCGTCGACCGGATCTTGGAGCATACGTCCGGTACGGCCCCCACGCTAATGTATCTCGGTATCAGCGGCGAACGCGACTCGTCCCCGTCAACACTGGCGACTCCGCACGAGCGGACGCCGTCGCTCGGACCGCCGACGACCGGCCCACCCTCCCGCGAACCGCACGAAACGATTTGAGGCCGCGGACCGTACTGCGAGCATGCGTGACATTAACCCGGACACGCTGATGCTGGTGGCGGGTGTGGCGATCTCACTGATCGCGCTCTTAGAGCTGTATCCGCTCTGGAAAAATCGGAGAGACGACCGACGGTGACGGCCGTCCCTTTCACACCGGACCCGCATTCGGCGGCCACGGCGCACCGACTCCCCGGCGGCCACGGCGACGGGCGTGCCGGTCCTGAGCGCGGCGACGGGGACCGGGCGGCGACCCTTCAGACGTGTTCCGCGAGGAAGTCGACGATCCCGCGGTACGCCTCGATCCGGTTGTCGAGCTTCGCGAACCCGTGTCCCTCGTCCTCGAAGATCAGTTTCCGCACCGGGACGCCCTGTTCGCGCGCCTCCTCGACGATCTGCTCCGCCTCGCCGACGGGCACCCGCGGGTCGTTCTCGCCGTGGAGGACGAACAGCGGGGCCGCGATCCGGTCGATGTTGTTGATCGGGGAGACGGACTCGAGGAACTCGCGGTCCGCGTCGAGCGAGCCGTACTCGGCCTCGCGCAGCGACCGCCGCCACTCCCCGGTGTTCTCCAAGAACGTCACGAAGTTCGCGATGCCGACGATGTCGACCCCGGCGGCCCACAGCTCCGGGTACTCGGTCAGCGACGCGAGCACCATGAACCCGCCGTAAGAGCCGCCCATCGCGACGACGCGGTCCGGGTCGACCTCGGGGTGGTCGTGGAGCCAGCCGACGCCCTCCCGGACGTCCTTCACCGAGTCCATCCGGTTCTCCACGTCGTCGAGCCCGGAGTACGCCTTCCCGTACCCCGAGGAGCCCCGGACGTTCGGTTCGAGGACCGCGTACCCGTTGTTCAGCAGGTACTGCGTCACAGCGGCGAAGGATGGCCGCCGCTGCGACTCCGGCCCGCCGTGGATGTCGACGACGACCGGGTACCCAGACTCCGGCGGCTCCGTCTCGGGCACGGAGAAGAACGCTGGGATCTCCCGGCCGTCGAACGTCGGGTAGTGGACCAGCTCGCGCTCGACGAACGTGTTTGCGGGGATCCCCGCGGTCGAGGCGCGCGTCCACCGCTCCGCCTCGCCGCTCGTCGCGTCGACGACGTGGACGTTCGCGTTGTGGGTGCTCCCCGTCGTCGTCACGGCGAACCGGTCGCCGTCGGGCCCGAAGCTCACGCCGCCGGCGACGCCGTCCGGGAGGTCCGGCTCCGGGAACTCGTCGATGCGGTCGGGGGCGACGAGTTCGCCCGCCGTGAGTTCGGTGTAGCCGTCGACGTTCCGGGAGTAGACGACCCGGCGGGAGGACTCGTCTATCGCGACGCCGTCGACGTTCCACTCGCCCCCGTCGGCGACGACGGCGAACTCGTCGGTCTCCAGGTCGATCCGCTCCAGGCGGAGCGTGTCGGTGTCGCGGTCGGTGACGAGGTACACGCTCTCGCCGTCGGGCCCCCACTCCGGACCGGCGTACCGCACGTCGCCCTCGTGGGGCGTGTGGTGGGTCAGGTCGCCGCTCGCGAGGTCGAGGGTGTACACGTCGTGGTCGAACGAGGAGTGCGCCTCGTGGACGATCAGCCGGTCGTCGCTCGGCGACCACCCGGCGACGGAGAGCCAGCCGTCCCCCTCGTGGACCAGTTCCGCGTCGTCGCCGGTCTCGTCGCGGGCCTGAACGTACACGTCGAAGACGGCCTCGTCGCGGCGGTTCGACGCGAACGCGAACCGGTCGCCAGCCGAGTCCCAGCCGCCCCACCGGTGTTTCGCCTCCGGCTTGGCCGTCAGCTCGGTGATCCCCCCCGACTCGTAGTTGAGCAGGTACAGCTGCGCGCGCTCGTTACCGCCCTCGTCCATTCCGAACACCGCTTCGGACCGCTCCGGCGAGGAGTCGACGAAGGAGACCGACTCCTCGAAGAACGTGTGCTGCTCGGGCCACGACTCGGGCCCGCGGACCGACCACACCTGCCCCGTGCCGGTCGTGTCGAGGAGGAACGACAGCCGACCGTCGGGGCCGAGGTCGGCGCCGCCCGCGTTCCGCACGTTGAGGTAGCGTTCGATGTCGTACTGTCGCATGACACTCGGTTCCGCGCCTGCCGTGAAACCGTTTCGGGTGACGGAACCCTCGCCGCGGTCCCGCGACTCCTCGAGATGCCGTGTCTTTTTACCGACTCCCCCCGTGCGGTCGGCGTATGCGCGTCGCGTTCGCCTCGCTCTTCGCCCCCGGACACGGGGAGACCCCGGCGCGAACGCGGACCCTGCGGACCGCTCGCGCGCTCGCCGACCGCGGCCACGACGTGGTCTGGCTCTGCGCACAGTGGTGGGGCGGCGACCACGACGCCTTCGAGGAGGACGGGATCGAGTTCCGGGCGGTCACCGTCGAGCCCGCGCCGATCCCGTTCGCCGCGCGGCTCCCGGCCGCGGTCCGGCGCGCGGGAGCCGACGTGGTCCACGCGGTCAACAGCCCGCCGACGCCGGCGCTCGCAGCCACGGTCGCGGGGTCGCTCTCGCGGGTCCCGGTCGTCGTCGACTGGTGGCGCGACCACCCCGCCGACGCCCGCCGGTGGTACCGGCCGCTTGCCCGCCGCGCGGACGCGGTCTCGACCCCCTCGCGGACCACGAAGACCCGCGTCCGCGAGCACGGGGCGGACGGCGACGACGTGCGCGTGCTCCCCGAGAGCATCGACTTCGACGCGGTCGAGTCCGCCGGCGTCGACGACCGCTTCGACGCGGTGTACGCCCGGCGACTCGACCGCCACGCCAACGTCGAGACGTTCTTGCTCGGGCTCGCCGAGCTGCGCGGCCGCGACTGGACCGCGGCGGTGATCGGCGACGGCCCCGAGCGCGGCCGGATCGAGGCGACAGCCAGCAACCTCCGGATCGCCGACCGGGTCGAGTTCCTCGGTGACCTGCCGCTCGACGAGCGGCTCCCGATACTCAAGGGGACGCACGTCGCGGTCGCCACCGCCACGTGGGAGACGTTCGCGACCGACCTGCTGTGGGCGGTCGCGTGCGGCTGCGTCGCCCTCGTGGAGTACCAGGCCGACTCCAGCGCCCACGAGCTCGTCGAGGGGCGCGAGCGCGGGCGACTCGTCACGAGCCCGGCGGAGCTGGCCGACGAGTTCGTCGCGGTCGGCGACCTCGAACGCCGTGCGGTCGACCGCGAGTTCGCGTCGTTCGACCGCGAGGCGGTTATCGACCGGTACGTCGCGCTGTACGAGGAGCTCGTCGACGGGGAGTGACGGGACTGCGGGGTGACCCGCGAACGGAGGAAGAACCGCGAACTGTCGGGAGGACCGCGGACCGGCGCGACGGACGGCGAGAGGGGAGCGACCGCCCGCTACGCCTGGTCCTGCCCGGTGATCGTGCCGCCGTACTTCATGAAGACGAACGCCAGCCCCAGCGTGCTCACCATCGCGATGAACGTCGCGATGCCGAGCGCGCGGGCGGCGTCCGGGACGAACACCGCGTTCGACCCGCCGCCGCCGACCTCGACGGTGGGGATGTCCTCGCCGACGGCGAGGCCGGCGTGCATGCCGACCGCGGTGTGGGGCACGCAGTGGTAGTGGGTGATCCCGGCGTCCTCGCTCGACGTCTCGTACTCGTACGTCGCTCCCTCCTCGCCGACGGGGTCGCCGCTGTCGAGGCTGGCCGGGCCGCCGCCCTCGACCGTCTGGACGTTGTGGGAGCCGCCGGCGCCCGTCCACTCCCAGGTGATCGTCGTCCCCTCGTCGACCCACACGAGTGTCGGGTCGAACGCCAGGCCTTGGTCACCCGCCCCGACCGAGATGGTCACCGAGTCTTGACCGCGGGCGTCGGTGTACGACCCGACGTTCCCTTCGGTCGCGCTGGGCCAGTCAGGCTCCACTTCCTGTGCCGCCGCCGTCCCCGCCGTCGCCGTCGCCGCGCCGGCGGCGGCCGCCGCACCGCCGGCCGTCCGCATGAACGCGCGCCGAGAGACGTCGTCCGAACTCATACGAGGCGGTTCGTGGTGACCCGTAGTGAATATGTTGATCCGAACGCGGCGTCGACCCCGCTCTACTTATAAGAAATCGCCGCCTCGGCGGCCGGAAATCACAGCGAAATCTACCGCCGGATCCGGTCGAGGTCGTCGACGAAGGCCCGGAGCGCCGAGCGCGTCACGTGCGGCATACACACGACGCGGAGTTCGCCGGCGCCGGTCCGCGACACCTTCCAGCCGGAGTCGCGGAGCGACTCGAACTCCGACTCGGGCACGTCGGCCGCGACGAGCGGGAGCTCCGGCTCGACGACGCGGTAGCCGCGATCCGCGAGCTCGTCGGCGAGCCAGTCGGCGTTGTCGGCCGCGCGTTCGGCCGCCTCGCGGTAGCCGTCGGGCCACAGCGCGTCCATCGCCGCGACGGCGCCCGCGACGCCCGCGCCGCTCCGGGTCCCGGTCAGCGTCGCCTGCGACCGGGACTCCAGGTAAGGGGTGTCGACCGCGAGCGCGTCGAGCGCGGCGTCCTCGCGCGCCAGCAGGCCGCCCGCCGGCACCGGGGCTTGCCCGTACTTGTGGGGGTCGATCGTCAGCGTGTCGACCGCGGCGTCGGCGAACGACCACGCGTGGTCGGTGAACGGGAGGACGAACCCGCCCCACGCGGCGTCGACGTGGAACCGCGCCCCGACTTCCTCGGCGATCGCCGCCAGCTCGGGGATCGGGTCGACCCGCCCGTACTCCGTGCTGCCGGCGACGCCGACGACGAGTGCGGTCCCGTCGTTGACCGCGGCCGCGACGGCGTCGACGTCGGCCCGGAAGTCGTCGTCAAGGGGGACCGTCCGCAGCTCGACCCCGAGCACCTCCGCGGCCTTCGTGAACGAGAAGTGCGCGCTCGCCGGCGCGACGACGTTGACCTCGTTCCCGTCGCTTCCGCCGTGTCGGTTCCGCGCCGACCGCACCGCCTGAACGTTCGCCTCGGTCCCGCCGGAGGTGACGTACCCCGCGGCGTCGGCGGGGGCCGAGTGGGCTGCGAGCGTCGCGAGCCCCTCGACCGCCCGGGCCTCCAGCTCCGCCACCGACTCGTACGTCGCGGGGTCGCCGGGGTTCGTCGCGAGGAATCGCTCGGCGGCCGCGCGGGCGTCCGGGTGCGGCTCGGTACACATCGAGGAGAGCACCCGGTCGAACGACTGCGGCTCCGGTTCCGGCTGTCGCATCTGCCACCCTGTTACGTGGGGCGGCTCTTACCCGTTCCGCTCTCGGCGCCGGGAGAGAAACGCACCGCGAGCGGACTCAGCGAACCGAATCGAGTAGGAGGCGCTGTTCGGTCCGCTTCACCTCGTGTTGGACGTCGCGGACCGCGTCGATGTTCGCCGAGATCGAGGAGACCCCCTTCTCGACGAGGAACTCGACCATCTCGGGCTTCGAGCCGGCCTGCCCGCAGATGCTCGTGTCGACGCCGAGCTCGCGGCACGTCTCGATGGTGTCGCCGATGAGCCGCAACACGGCGGGGTGGAGCTCGTCGAACCGGTCGGCGACGTGCTCGTTGTTGCGGTCGACCGCGAGCGTGTACTGGGTGAGGTCGTTGGTCCCGAAGGAGGCGAAGTCGATGCCCGCCTCGGCGAGCTCCTCGATCTGGAGCGCGCTGGCGGGCGTCTCGATCATCACGCCCCAGCGGTGCGTCTCGGGGTCGATCCCGGCCTCGCGCATGTGCCGCGCGATCCCCTCCACGTCGGCGGCGTCGTTGACCAGGGGGAACATCACCTCCAAGTTGTCGTACCCCATGTCGTAGAGGCGCGCGAACGCGGCCAGCTCCTGCCGGAACGGCTCGGGCTTGTCGAGGCTCCGGCGGATCCCGCGCCAGCCGAGCATCGGGTTGTGCTCGGCCGGCTCGCCCTCGCCGCCCTCCAGCTCGCGGAACTCGTCGGTCGGCGCGTCGATGGTCCGGACGCGGACCGGTCGCGGGTAGAACTCGTCGGCGACGCGCCGGACGCCCTCGATCAGCTCGTCCTGATAGGCGCGGGCGCCGTGGTCGGCGATGTACGTCTCGGGCGTCTTCCCGAGCGACAGCACCATATGTTCGATCCGGAGCAGGCCGACGCCGTCGGCGCCCGTCGCCGCCGCGCGCTCGGCCGCCTCCGGGATCGAGACGTTCACCTTCACCTCCGTCGCCGTCATCGGCTTGACGGGGGTCTCGGGGCGCGCGGCCTCGACCGGCTCGAACTCCTCGCCCGGCTCGGCCGACTCGTCCTCGCCGGCCCGGAGCGTCCCCTTGTCACCGTCGAGCGTGACCTGTTGGCCGTCTTCGAGGACGCGGGTCCCGTTGCCCGTCCCGACGACCGCGGGGACGCCGAGCTCGCGGGAGATGATCGCCGCGTGGCTCGTCATCCCTCCCTCGTCGGTGACGATGCCGGCGGCGCGCTTCATCGCCGGCACCATGTCGGGCATCGTCATCTCCGTCACCATCACGTCCCCCTCCTGTACCTGATCGAGGTGGTCGAGCTTGTGGACGAGCCGGACGGCCCCGGAGACCACGCCCGGGCTGGCGCCGAGCCCGTCGACGAGCACGTCCGCGTCGTCGTCGCCGCCCCGCGCAGTCGTCGCGCCCTCGCCGTCGGCGGCCGCCGCGTCGGCGCCGCTCGCTCCGCCCTCGTCGCCGGCGTCCTCTCGGATCGTCGTGATCGGGCGCGACTGGAGCATGTATATCTCGCCGCCGTAGATCGCCCACTCGACGTCCTGCGGGGCGCCGTAGTGGTCCTCCACGCGCTCGCCGAGCTCGACGAGGTCGCCGATCTCCCCGTCCGAGAGGACCCGCTCGCTCCGCCGGTCCTCGTCGACGTCGAGCTGGACCGTCTCGCCGGTGTCGGGGTCTTTCACCATCTCGACTTTCTTGTCCGCGACGGTGACCTCGTCGACCGCGCCGCGCTCGCGGTCGTACACGTAGTTGTCGGGCGAGACGGTTCCGGAGACGACCGCCTCGCCGAGCCCCCACGCCGCCTCGATGGTGACCTGCGGGTCGCCCGTCGAGGGGTGGCTGGTGAACATCACGCCGGACTTCTCGGCGTCGACCATCCGCTGGACGACGACCGCGATGTCGACGTCCGCGTGTGGGAACCCGCGCTGCTGCCGGTAGTAGATCGCGCGCTGGGTGAAAAGCGAGGCCCAACACTCCTTGACGCGCCGGAGGAGGTCGTCCTCGCGGACGTTGAGGAACGTCTCCTGCTGGCCGGCGAACGAGGAGTCGGGGAGGTCCTCGGCGGTCGCGGACGAGCGGACCGCGACGAACGCCTCCTCGCCGTCCTCGCCCATCGCCCGGTACTGTTCCAGTATCTCCTCGCGGACCTCCTCGGGGAACGGGGTGTCGAGGATCAGCCGCTCGGCGGTCGCCTCGGCCTCGCGGAGGGCGGCGGAGTCCTCCGGGTCCACGTCGACCGCGTCGAACAGCTCGTCGTCGATCCCGGCCTCCTCGATGAACGTTCGATACGTGCCCGCGGTGACGGCGAACCCCGGCGGCACCGGGAGCCCCGCACCGATGAGTTCGCCGAGCGACGCGGCCTTCCCGCCGACGGTCCCGACGTCGTCGGCGTCGACGTCCTCCAGCAAGAGTACTGCCATTCGTGTACCCGGAGGATCCGCGAGGCGACCTATGAAGCTTCCGGCATGCGAAACGGTGAATAAAACACAACTCGGGACCGAGTTGTCTCCGACGGCGCAGCATGGGGGATTGTCCCGGACGTGAACCCGCGAACGAGCGACGGGCACCGTGCGGTAGCCCGACCGGAAACAGTTCGTCGACGACTGAACACCGATCGTCCGTCAAAACGAGGGCCGGAGCGTCGGGGACAGCGAACCGGATACCGGTTCGTACAACCTCGTAATCGATGAATCGGTCTATACTTACCTCCCGTTCCGCGTTCGGATCCCGTAACGAGTTACAGGGGCTGTAACAGCATTCCGGACGACTGTCCTCGGCTCGGAGTCCGCGTCGTCAGCTCTCGTCGAGCCGCCGACGCTCGTCGCGCAGCAGCCGCTCCCAGAGCCCGAACAGGGCGCTGTCGAGGTCGTACGCCTCGTCGACGCGCCGGACCCAGCGGTCGTCGGCGAACAGGTGCCGCTGGAACCGACGCACGTCCGGCGAGAGGTGGTCCCGATCGCCGCCGTAGTACGACAGCGACTCCTCGCGGGTCCGCGCCATAAGGTCGGCGGGCACGTCGATGCCGTCCGCGGCCGCGACGTGGACGAACCACTCTAAGTGGAGCAGCGAGTCGGCGAGCAGGAACCGCTCGCGGAAGCCGGAGGCCCGCGACAGCGCCGGCGCGCCGTCGATCCGCACGTCGGCCGGCCGCGAGAACCGCGGCGCGGTCGCGGTCACGGACGCCCGGTCGGCGACCGCGCCGGCGACTCGGCGCAGCCGCCAGTCGCAGTACCGCACCGGCGCGATGAGCGCGAGCTCGTACCACGTCGGCAGCCACTCGCAGTACGGCTCCGAGAACGCCCCGTCCGCGAGCAGCGTCGCCGCGACCGACTGGGCCTCGTCCGGCGTCAGTTCGTCGGGGGCCGTCCGGAGGCGGCGCTCGACTCGGTCGCCGTTGAGGCTGTCGACGCCCGAAAAGCCCATTCCCTCGGCGACGCCGGCCGTGTACGCGCGGCCGGCGGCGTACCAGCTCGCGAAGTCGGCGGTCGTCGTCAGCCGCAGCAGTCGGAGGACCGTGATACTGACATGACGGGCCGGGCCGGAATAACCGTTCGGTCAGCGGTCGACCGCGCCCCCACTCACCGCACCGTCCCCGGCCGCCGCGTCGGCGTCGTCCCCGTCCGGTTCGGCCGATCCGTCGAGCGCGTCGTCGAGCCCCCACTCGGCCGCGCGGTCGCGGGCCTCGGCTCGCGCCTGCTCGCGGATCGCATCGATCCGGTCGTCGTCCGCGAGGAAGGCGGCGACGGCGTCGTCCTCGTCGTCGCCGTCGCGCAGTCGCTCTCCGGGCGCCGCGTCGCGGGTCCGCTCGGCGAGGGCGGCGTCGTCGGCCAGCTCGGTCGCGGCCGCGTCGGGCGCGACCCGCAGCGACTCCTCCTCGTGGGCCGCCGCCAGTCCGCTCCGGTCGACGGCGTACAGCTCGACGCGGTATGGGCCGGGGACCGCGAGCTCCGCGAGCGCGTCCGGCCCGCCGCTGTCCGTCACCGTGTTGTACGCCAGCACGGGCACGCCGTCCTCGAAGGTGAGGACGCCGCGTGCCTTGCCCGAGAGCAGCAGCGTCTCCTGCGGGACGAGCGTCGCGTAGCCGGTCAGCCCGCGGTCGAGCGCGCGCGACAGCGTCGTTCCCACGTCGGAGACTACCCGCGAGCGCAGGAGCGTCCCCCGCGGGACGGTGAGGGTCGGCGACGCCGACCCGTCGCCCTCCGAGCTTCCGCTCATGGCGTGTCGGGCACGACCGCGCTGCGGAACCGGTCGGCGACCGCGTCGCCGTCGCCGTCGCGCACGTCGAGCCGGTTGGCGGCCCGCCGGTAGCGCGCGGCGGCCTCGCTCTCCGGCGCGTGCGCGATCAGCGGCTCGCCGGCCCGGCGCGCCGCGCGGACCGCGTCGCTCTCGGGGACGTTCGCGAGGACGGGGCCGCCGAAGTGGCGCTCCGCCTGCGCGGCGACGTCGTCGGCCCCGCCTCTGACCTTGTTGAACAGGACGCCGGCCGTCTCCGTGCCGTACGAGCGCGCGTACTCCTGGACCTTCAGGCCGTCAGAGAGCGCGGGGATCGTCGGCTCGACGACGACGACGACGCGGTCCGCGAGGACGACCGGCAGCACGGCGGACTTCGAACCCAGCGCGGCGGGCGAGTCGAGCAGGAGCACGTCGGTGTCGCGCGCGAGCTCGGCCACCACGTCGCGGAGCCGCTCCGGCTCCGCGGCCTCGAAGCCCGCGAGCGAGGTGCCACAGGGGACGACCGAGAGTCCGAACCGCTCGTAGGTCGCCTCGTTCACGTCCGTCGCGGTGCCCTCGACGAGGAGGTCGTGAAGGGTAACCGCCGCGTCGTCGAGCCCGGCGTGAAAGAGGAGGTTCGCCATGCCGGTGTCGGCGTCCACGACGGTCACGTCGTGGTCGGCCGCGAGCGCCATCCCGAGCGCGAGCGTGCTCGTCGTCTTCCCCGTGCCGCCCTTCCCGCTGGCGACCGCGAACGCCTCGACCATACGCCCGGTCGCCCGGCGGTCCGAATAAATCCTCTTCATCGCGCTCGCCCGCTTCGCTCCTCGGCCGTGTCGGCGGCAGCGCTTTTGATCCCGCGGCGCGATGGGAGCACCATGGCCGAGACGATAGCCGCCGACGAGTTCCGCGACAGGATCGACGAGCGACGGCGCGGCGAGCGCTCGTTCGCCGTGGTCGACACGCGACCCGAGGAGAGCTTCGCGGGGTGGCGCGTGGCGGACGCGGTCCACTACTTCTACAAGCCGTTCCACGAGTTCGACGTCGACGACTTCGAACGCGAGACCGGGCTCTCGCCCGACGACAGCGTAATCACGCTGTGCGCGAAGGGGAAGGCCTCCGACGACTTCGCCGCCGAGCTCGACGCCGCGGGGTACGAGGACGTGACCGTCGTCGCCGACGGCATGCGCGGCTGGTCCGCGGTGTACGACAGCACCGAGGTCCCGCTCGGCGACCGGCCCGACGCGGCCCCGCCGCTCGACCTCGTCCAGGTCCAGCGCCGCGCGAAGGGGTGTCTGGGCTACCTCGTGGTCGGCGGTCGCGAGCCGGGCGACGCGGATCACGTTCCCGCCGACCGATCCGACGCCCGGGACGGCTCCGACCGCGTCGCCGTCGCTATCGACGTCTCCAGACACGGCGACGAGTGGGTCGAGGCGGCCGCCGAACGCGGCGCGTCGATCGCGGCCGTCGTCGACACGCACGTTCACGCGGACCACCTCTCGGGCGGCCGGGCGCTCGCTGACGACCTCGGTGTCCCGTACTACCTGCCCGCCGCGGCCGCTGCCCGCGACGTGGCCTCCGAGTTCGAGCCGATCGAACGCAACGAGACGCTGGACGCCGGCGGCGTCGACCTGAAGGCGCTCACGACGCCCGGGCACACCGACGACGGCGCGAGCTACCTCGTCGGTGACGCGGCGGTGCTCACGGGCGACACGCTGTTCACCGACAGCGTCGGCCGGACGGAGCTCCAGTTCTCGGCGGACGACGGCGGCGAGGGCGGCGCGGACGGTGGAGGCGTCTCGGACGGGGGTGCCGCGGGCGCGGCCCGTCGGCTGTACGACTCGCTCCACGGGACGCTGCTCGCGCAGCCGGACGGCGTCGTCGTCTGCCCGGGCCACTTCGCCGTCGCGAACGACGGCTCGACCGGGGAGGTCGAGCCCGGCGAGCCCGTCTTCACGACGGTCGGCGCCGCGCGCGGCGAGATCGACGTCCTCGGCCTCGACGCGGACGACTTCGTCGAACGGATCACGCGGACGCTGCCGGAGAAGCCGCCGAACTACGAGTCGGTGATCGCGGCCAACCGCGGGGTCGAGTCGCCGGCGGACGAGACCGCCGCGATCGAACTCGAACTCGGTCCGAACCGCTGCGCCGCCGAGCCGGACGCCGGCTCCCCCGCGGACGACGACTGACGCGTCGCGCCGGACCGCTCACTCGTCGTGGATGAAGACGAGCCGCTTCGACTCCGTGTTGACGAGACAGAGGTCGATCCCGTCGCGGGTGGCGCCGATCTGCTGCCAGCCGTGGTCGCTGACGAACAGCGTCTGGAAGACGCCGCGGTCGCAGTCCGGGTTCGGACAGCCGACCCCCGCGGCGTTCTTGTAGACGGTGGTCCCGCCGCCCGAACTCTGTCGCACCAGCCCGTCGGTCAGCGACCGGAACTCCTCGGCGGACATCGGACTCTCGGCGTCGTCGTCTCCCATGTCTCTGCGTTCGCGGGCGACCGTCTAAAAACCGCCTGCCCGTGGCAACAGGTGACACAGTGTCGGTCCGAAACGGCCTCCGCGCTCACTCCGCGTCGCCTTTCGCCCGCTCCGCGTGCGCGTCCGCGAACCGCGTCGGCTCGGGGAGCTTGTAGCCCGCGCACAGCGCCGCGACGAGGTCGACGGCGCTCTCCGCGGACACGCGGTGCCCGGGACTGACGTAGAGGGGGTTCACCCGCCTGCTGTTCGGGTACTGGCGCGACTGGAACGCGTGGCCGATCACCGTCCCCGGCTCGGCCGTCGTCACCGCGTCGTCCGCGCGGATCGGCGTCCGCCAGCCCGCGGGGCGTTCGCCCGTCGGCTCGTCCGGCTCGCCGCAGAGGAGGCTCTTCGCGACGCCGACGCTCGGCACGTCGCACAGGACGCCGACGTGCGTCGCGAGCCCCGCCTCCCGGAAGTGGATCCGGCCGGAGCCGTCACAGACCAGCAGATCGGCCTCGGCGTCGAGCGCGTCGAGCGCGGCCAGTATCGGCTCGCCCTCCCGGAACGCGAGCAGGCCCGGAATGTACGGGATCGACAGCGGCGTGGTCGCGCTCGCGTACTCGACCACGGTCCCGTCGCGGAACGCAACCGCAGCGGAGACGGCGGCGTCGGGACGGTCGCCCGCGCGGTCGGTGCGGAACGCTTGGTCGACGCCGACGACGGTGGGCACACCGGACTCCTCCTCCGCGCCGCCGGGACCGGGGAGCGTCTCGTTCGCGACCGCGTCCGGGCGAGCCGGCGGGAGGCCGTCGGCGAGCGAGGCGGCCGACTCGACCGCGACGGCGGCCGGGTCGAGCGCGTGGTCGTCGTCGAACGCCGCGGCCGCCGCGATCTCGCGCTGGAGCGACTCCATCTCCTGCCGCGACAGCGACGGATCGGGACGGAGATCGGGCCGCGCGAGGTCCATCAGAAGCGTCCGCCCGGACCGCCGGGGCCTCCCGGATCCCCGGGGCCGCGGGCGCCGCCCATCGAGACGCCGCCCATGCCGCCCGCGGAGCGGGCGAGCCCCTCGTTGCGCTTGCCGAACGCGAGCCCGATGGCGAACCCGATCAGGTGCGCGAGGTGCGCGATGCCGCCCACGCCGCCCGTGCCGCTCGTGACCACGAGCAGCGCGGAGACGACCGCGATCCCCCACGTGAGGTACTTGATCTTCATCGGGATGACGAAAAAGAGGAGGACCTGCATGTTCGGCCGCCAGACGGTGAGGACGCCGAGGATCGCGAAGCCGGCGCCGCTGGCGCCGAGGACCCCCGTCGGCGGGGCGTTCGTCGCGATCGCGAAGAGGACGTGGCCGAGCCCTGCGGCGATCCCCGCCCCGAAGAAGAACGCCGCGAACCGCTTCGACCCGACGGCGCGCTCGACGAGGGGGCCGAAAAACAGGATGACCACGCTGTTGCCGATGATGTGGAACAGCTGTCCCGGGGCGTGTGAGAACACCGAAGTCACCCACGTCCAGACGCTCGTGACCGCCTCCGACTGGAGCACGAACAGGGTGTTGTGGAGCGATTGGCCGCCGACGAACAGCGCGACCCACTGCGCGACGAACGTGACCCACATCGCTAGCAGGATCGCGTACGTCGCGTTGTTGCGGAAGAAGCTCACGAACCCGCCGGTGCCGGTCTCGCGGTCGACCCGACGCTTGACGCGGTCGACGACTCCGCCCCCGCCGCCCGGCGCGTCGGCGGCGCCGCCCGCGGCCCCGCCCTCGACGCTCTCGTCGAAGCCGCTGTCGAAGACCCCGCCGGGGTCGTCCCACTCGGCGAGGCCCGGACAGTTGTGGTTCTCGGGCAGTCGGTGCTCGGCGCAGAACGTCTGGCCGCACCGCTTACACTGGTACGGGAGGTTCTCGTACTCCCCGCATTCATCGCACGTCGCCATTAACGACACTTACGCGGGCGGTCGTAAAGCGGTTTGGCTCTGTCCCGGGCGCGTCGGCCGGTCGGCGACGCGGCGAGCCGGCCTGGCGACCGGATCGACGTGCGCGACGGCGACGCGGTCGCCGCGTTCAGTCCAGTACTCGCCCGGCGACGACCGCGACGGCGACCCCGGCGACCGCCACGCCGACGAGCGTCGGGACGAGTCGGCCGGACCCCCACTCCCACCCGAGGAATCGGGTGCCGACGACCGCGACGAGGGCGACGAGGAGGCCGAACGCGGAGACCACCGACGACTGATCCGATCCGATGAGGGCCATCTCACCGCCGTAGTTCGACGGCGGGCGTGAAAAGTGTCCGCCCCTACGCGCGCCCGGTTTGCTGTCCCTACGCGTCCGGCTCGCCGCCTCTACGCGCCCGGCTCGCCGCCTCGAAGCCTGTCGACGAGGGTTCGGAGCGTCGCGAGCGGGTACTGCCCCGGCGCGGTCGCCTCCGCGGGGTCGACGGGCGCGTAGCCGATCTTCGAGCCGTAGACCGGGGCGACCGCGCGGGTGTGACGCCCCGGCTCGCCCATACACATCGTCGCGACCCGATGGCCAGCGACGGTCGCCTCGTGGGTCGCCTTGAGCGTCGCCAGCGCGTCCGCCGGGGCGGTCGCGGTCGTCGCTAGCTTCCCCACGTTGCCCTCGCTCGCGGCGTCGGCGAGCAGGTCGACCAGCGCGGCCGGCTCGGGCGTCGACTCGAAGTCGTGGACCGACGCGACCACCGCCACCCCCTCCCTTCGGGCCGCGTCACGCAGCGCTGTCGCGTGCGACTCCTCGGCCGGGTCCGGGTGCGTCCCGCGCAGCGCGGCGAGCTCCACGTCGACCGCGGCGACCGCGTCGCGGGCGACCGCGTCGGAGAGCGCGTCGTAGCGCGCGAGCCCGTCGGCCTCGCCGCCCTCCCACGACGCCCGGTTCGTGACGAGCAGGGGGAGCTCGCCGTCGTAGCTCGCCAGCTGGTCGCGCGGGGCGTCCGCGAGGTCCATCCGGAACTCCACCGCGTCGGCGTGGTCGCGGGCCCGCGGCTCCTCGGAGAGGTCGGCCGTGCTCGCCGCGAGGACGAACTCCTCGAACATACGCGGGCGTACCGCGGGCGGGGACTTGGCTGGTCGGGGTAGAACGGCGTGGGGGTCGGTCGGGTCGGCGGGGAAAGCG
>NZ_SGTV01000041.1:0-22356 GCF_005435035.1 Halorubrum sp. SD690R
GCGCAGAATCAGCGCTCCCCCTTCGCCTCCCGACCGAGCTGTTCCTCGACGGCCTCGACCTTCTCGTCCGCGGTCCCGTCGCTCGCCCGCTTGTCGTCGATCTTCAGGACCGTCGAGACGCGGTCGCCGTCGACCGCGTCGTGGGCCGCCGCCGCGGCCGCGAACAGCGTCTCGGCGTCGTCGGCCTCGATCACGGTCCCCATCGGGTTCGTCTCGTAGCTCACGTCGAAGTCGTCGAGCGCGGCGACGGCGGCCGCCACCTCCTCGGCCATGCTCTCCTCGACCACCGGGGCGACGCTCAGCATCGCGATGGCTGTCATGGGCGGGGATGCGCCGCGGACTCACTTAAGCGGTCGCGCGGGCGACGACGCCCGAGTTCGCCTCTCCCGCGGCGACCTACTCCAGCGCGTCGCGCAGGAAGGAGAGCTGGTGCCCGATCGCGCCCTCGAAGTCGTCGCCGAGCACCGAGAAGTGGTCGGCGGGCATGGTGACGACGGTCCCGCGCGAGAGCCGCTCGCCGGCGTCCGCGACCGACTCGGCGTCAACGATGTTGTCGTCGGTCCCCGCGAGCAGCAACGTCGGCGCGTCGACCTCGTCGAGTCGCGTCACGGGGCGGTAGCCGACGAGCCCGAGCAGCGACCGGGCGGGGGTCTCGTTGCGCCACGCCGACTCGCGGTCGACGAGGTCGAGGTACTTCCGCTTCGTCCCCGGCTCCGTGATCGCCGCGCGCTCGTCCGTCCCGCCGACGATGGGGACGGTGCGACCGCGACCGACCCGGTGCCCGACGAGGTCGCGGAGCCCTGCGATGCCGGAGCGGAGCAGGTACCGCCCGCCGCGTCGGCGGGCGATCGCGCGCCCGTCGAGCATCGGGACGAGGCCCACGACCGCGTCGACGTCCCGGCGCTCCGCGGCGAGCGTCAGGACGTGCGCGGCCGACAGCGACGCGCCCCACAACACGAGGTCGTCGCCCGCGTCGTCGAGGCGGCCCGCGCGGTCGATCGCGGCCTCGTACGCCGCGCGCTGGCGGGCGAGGTCGACCGTCTGCGAGTCGCCGTCCGACTCGCCGAACTCCGGGTGATCGAAGAGGAGGGCGGCGTAGCCCGCGTCGGCGAACCGCTCCGCGACGGCCGGGTAACCGAAGGTGCGCTCCGCGCCGAGCCCGGGCGCCATCACGACGATCGGCGGGCCGTCGGCGTCGCCGCCGGGCAGGTACAGCGTCCCGCGACAGGTCGCGCCGTCGGCGTCGAACGCGACCGCCCGGGTGGCGAACCGCTCTCGGGCCGGGCGCGCGAGGCGGCGCTGCGCTCGGTTGACGGGATGTCGGCGGGTCACCGGTCGCCCTCCGGATCCGCCTCGGACGCGTCCGGTCCGCCGGACGCGCCCGGGGGTTCGCCCTCCGCCTCGGTCTCGTTCAGCGTGTCGAGCACACGGGCCGAGAACTCCGTCTCGGAGATCTCGTAGCGCGCGAGCGCCTCGAACCACTCCGCCTCGGCGTGCCACGTCCCGAGGACATCGCCGGGAGACCGCACGACCGTGCCCTCGACGCGGACGGGGTCCCACTCGTCGGCCTCCGCGCGGTCGATGAGCGCGTTGAGCGCGCGCCCGATCTCGCCGCGGTGGACCTCGCGGCCGGGGAAGGCGGTCATGTACGTCAGCTCTAGCGGGTCGCCCCCGTCGATCGATTCGACGCTGACGCCGTAGCTGCGGAGCGCCGGCTCCACGTCGGCCGTCCGCTCGTCGCCGGTCATACCCGATCCGTCGGCGGGACGGGATAAATCGGTACCGGCACACGCCGGCGGCGCCGCCGCTGGGATGGTACGGTCAGACGAAAGCCGCGGGCGGGGGACGACCGCCGAGTGGCGGCCGCAGATAGGTTGTCAGAGGCACACGATTGTCCCGCGCGGCCAACTTGGTGTAACCCGTGGAGTGGTATAAACGCTCGGGCCGGAGACCATTTATGCTGCTCCCGCTCCTGTGTGTAGTCACATGCTCACCGCGGCCGCGACGGCGCTGACCCAAACCGACGACACCGCGGGCGTCGTCCTCGTCGGCGGCGCCGTGACCCTGCTGGCGTGGGTGCTGACGCCGGCGTGGCTCGTCGGCGTCCTCTTCGTCAGCCCGGCGGTCGCCGCGGCGGCGCCGGTCGCGCTCGCGCCGTGGCTCGTCGCGCGGGGGTACTTCGTCCGGGTGACTCGAAGCGCGATCCAGACCGGTGAGGCGACGGGCACGCCCTCGCTGGTCGCGTGGGGGGAGTTGGTCAGAGACGGCGTCAAGTCGGTGCTGCTGTCCGCGGCGCTGCTCGCGCCGCTCGCGGGGGGGCTCGCGGTCGCCGGAGGCGTCGTCGCGGCCCTCATCGAGGGGCCGGTCGACCCGGCGGCGACAGCGACGGCGGTCGAGTCGGCGCTCGGGCCGGGCGGGCCGGCGGTCGTCGCGGTCGCGGCCGTCGGCGTCGTCGCCGCCCTCGTCGGGGCGTACCTCCTCGCGTTCGCGTACGTCCGCCCGGCGGCGCTCGCCGCGTTCGCCGCCTCCGGCCGGCTCAGGGACGGGTTGAGTCCGCAGACGGTGGCCGATATCGCCGCGACGGGCCCGTACGCCACCGGGTGGACGCTCGCCGCCGGGGCGCTCGCCGTCGGGTACGCCGTCGCGGCGCCGACGGCGCCGCTGGTCGTCGGCGTCGCGCTCGCCTTCCTCGTCCGCGTCGTCGCACACGGACTCTACGGGCGGGGCGCGGCCGCCGCCATGGCGGGTGGCCCCGACAGCCGGACGGAGCCGGGCGTTACGGAGGCTCACATCGCCACGGACGCCGGTGGCCGAGCGCTCCGCGAAACGGGTGCGACGCACGGTGATGTGACGGCTCGTGGTGACGCGGCGACCCGCGGCGACGCGATAACTCGCGGCAACGCGACGGCTCGGGGCGGCACGGAGACTCGCGGCAAGGTGGCGGCTCGGGGCGGCACAGCGGCTGCCGAGGTCGGCCGCGAACGCGACGCCCCGTCGGTTCCCGCCGTGTCCGGCGACGGCGGGCGGCCGATGCGGAGCGAGCCGCCGGCCGCGGTCCAGACCGGTCGAACCGTGCCGATCGAGGGCGGAGATGACCCGGCCGACGCGACCGCGGAGGTCAACGCGGACGCCGCCGAACCGGACGGGACGGACGCCGACGAGCCCGACGCCGCCGGCCCGGACGGCGGCTTCGTGTGGGGGCCGCGGCTCTCCGACGCGGAAGACAAGAGTTGATACGGTCCCGAGCGAACGCTCGGACATGCGCATCTCCGAGCGGGGGTACGGCGAAGAGGGCCGGGAACGGCTCACGCTGGTCCCCGAGAACGTGGACGACCTCTGGCACCTCGCGCACGTCCTCGAACCCGGGGACCTCGTCGAGGGCGACACCACCAGACGTATCCAGCGGAACGACGACCAGATGCGGGACACCGGCGGGCAGCGCGAACACATCTTCGTCACCCTTCAGGTGGAGGACGTGGAGTTCGCGCGGTTCGCCAACCGCCTCCGCGTCTCGGGCGTCATCGTCGGCTGCTCGCGGGAGGACCAGCTCAACGCCCACCACACGCTCAACGTCGAGGAGCACGACGAGATAACCGTCGAGAAGCACTTCAAGCCCGACCAGACGGAGCGGTTGGAGGAGGCCACCGAGGCCGCGGAGAACCCCGACGTGGCCATCGCGACCGTGGAAGAGGGCGCGGCGTACGTCCACACAGTCCAGCAGTACGGCACGGAGGAGTACGCCTCGTTCACGAAGCCGACCGGCAAAGGCGAGTTCTCTCGCCCCCGCGAGGAGCTGTTCGCGGAACTCGGCGAGGCGCTCGCGCACCTCGACGCCGACGCCGTAATCTTGGCCGGGCCCGGCTTCACGAAGAACGACGCCCGCGACTACGTCGACGAGGAGTTCCGCGACCTCTCCGACCGGATCACCACCGTCGACACCTCCGCGGCCGGCGACCGCGGCGTCCACGAGGTGCTCAAGCGCGGCGCGGTCGACGAGGTCCAGAAGGAGACCCGCATCTCGAAGGAGGCGAGCCTCATCGACGAGCTGACCGAGAACATCGCGACGGGCGAGAAGGCGACGTACGGCCCGGATGACACCGCCGAGGCCGCCGAGTTCGGCGCGGTCGAGACGCTGCTCGTCGTCGACGAGCGCCTCCGCACGGAGCGGCAGGGGGACGGCGACTGGGAGATCGACGTGAACGCGGTGATCGAGTCGGTCGAGCAGCAGGGCGGCGACGTGGTCGTCTTCTCTTCGGAGTTCGCGCCGGGCGAGCAGCTCGCCAACCTCGGCGGTATCGCCGCGATCTTACGCTACCGGCTCCAGTGAGCGGCTGACAGTCGAGGTGCGGTGGCACGTGCCTGCGAGGCCGCCTCGCGGCCGAGCCGCACGCGCGAGGGAGTCGCTGGCGCCGGCGGCGCCAGCGACGAGGCTGGGGAGGCGTGAGGCGCGGGGCCGGGGCTTCGGCAGTCGTGCTCGGGTCGGTGACCGCGCATCGCCGAGCGGCCGGGGCTTCGCTATGCTCGGTCAGGGGGTCGCTCGTAGCGACGACAGTCACGTATCGCGTTCGAGGAGCGGCCGTGACCTTATCAGAGCGCGTCGCCAATCCCGGGTCGATGGCGGACCGATCCGGCGGTGACGAGAGCGTCTCGACGACCGCCGACCGCGAAGGCGCTGACAACGCGGACGCCGACGCGTTCCCCGACTCCGAGACCCTCCCCGACGACCTCGACGACGCCGGCGTCGACGAGGAGGTGAAGCGCCGGCTCCGCGAGGCGTACCTCAACGACGAGGAGAACGCGCTGATCGTCACTCGGGTACGCTCGGTCGGCGACCGAGTGGTCGTCGAGATGCGTCCGCCGCACGGCGACGCCACGCACACCGAGCGGTTCGACGCGCCCCGCGACGGATCGCTTCAGGAGTCCGAGGAATTCCTCGGATTTCTGGACGCCGCGGGCGTTTCGCCGCTCGACGTCGACGAGCTCGTCGGCACCCGCGTGCCAGCGACGTACGACTCGGAGACAGGCTGGCGGGTCGACGCCGCGTACCGCGCCGCTTCGGAGGCGGACGGCGGGAGCCGGTTCGCGGACGCCCGCGAGTGGCTGTGGACATACAAGGCCTGGCTGTTGGCCGCGCTGCTCGTCGGCGGCGAGTTGGCGTTCGTCGCGGTGATCATCCTGTTGTACGCCTGACTCCGGGGGCGCGGCGCGTCGGCTCAGAGCACCCGGAGTCGATACCCCTCGGCTGCGGTCTCGTCGGTGACGCGGCCCGTTTCAAGCGCCGTGTCCAGGACCTCGGCGACGAACTCCTTCGGCACCTCGACGCCGATGAAGTCGGTCCCCTCGCGAGCGGTCGTGAGGCGCGCCATCGTTCGCTTCGTGCCGTCGTCGTTGTAGACGCTCCCGACGCGCTCGCCGTCGCGGCGGAACCGCAGCGTCACGTCGGTCGGTTCGAGCGCGTCGAAGCGCACCTCGAACACCCGGTCGTCGCCCTCCAGCCGCGCGAGCATCGCGCCGTCGTGTTCGATCACGGTCGTCTCCATACCCCCGTTACGGGCTCGACGCACATAACGGCGACACGCGATCGACGGGTGCGCTCGGAGGGGACGGGGCCGCGTCACCCCGAGTTCTCGGCGTCGAGGTAGCCAATCACCGCCTGCGGCGCCACGACGCCGACCAGTATCAGCACGCCGATCAGGACGGTGTCGCTCAGGCCCGTCGCGACGCGACCGCCGTACGCCAGCGCCAAGCCGGCCGCCATGAACAGGAGGATGACCGCGTTCTCTCGGGAGACCATAGGCAGACGTGGCGACGCCGATTACAAGAGTCTTGTCGGAGTCACTTCCCCCAGAAGGGGTCGCGCTTCCGGCGCGTCTCCAAGTAGCCTTGGAGGGCCTCGCGCTCGTCTGCGGTGATCTCCTCTTTTAATTCCTGTTCGAGGATCTTCGCGTGCTTCTCTGGCACCTCGGTCCAGAGGGTGTCGCCCTCCTCGATGCCGCGGCCGACGGTCGGGCCGTCGATAGCGATGCTGACGCGCTCGCCGGCGCGGGCCTCGTCGACGTCGTCGCCCTGTTTCTGGATCCCGGAGAGGTCGCCGACGCGCTCGAACTCGTTGCCCTCGAAGTAGCCGACGTTGCGGTTGTTCTGGAGCGTGCCGGAGATGATCTCGACGCCGACGACCGCGGGGTCGTTCTGCCGGAACGTGTGGTCGGGGAGGATGCGGAAGCGGGCCGGGCGGACCACTTTGTCCAGCACCGTCTCCTGTTGCGCGCGCTGCTTCTCCTCGACGTAGCGCTCGTAGTCTTCGACCAGCTGGTAGATGACCTCGTTTTTGAACAGCTTCACGTCCGCGTTCTCTAAGTCCGACTCCGCGTTCTTGAGGAGGTCGACGTTGAACCCGAGGATCGCCTTGTGTTCGTCCTGGTTCGCCGTCTCGGCGACCGCGATGTCGCGCGGCGCGATGTCGCCGACCTCGGCGCGCAGGATCGGGACCTCCGCCTCGCGGAGGGCGTTCGCCATCGCCTCCAGCGAGCCGAGCGTGTCCGCCTTGACGACGACACCGTTGTCGGCGGTCTCGACCTCTATCTCGGCGAGTTCGGCCTTCACTTCCTCGATGACCTGATCGGCGGTGCGGTCGCGGACGACCCGGACCGGCGCGCCCGCCATCGCCTGGTCGAGGTCGGGCGCGGCGATCTTCACGCCGGCCGCGGCGCCGATCTCGCCGACCTTCTCGAACTCCTTCTCGGTGCGGATCTCCGCGAGCGGCCGCGGACGGAGCAGCGCGCGGATCTCGGTGACGATCGGCTCGTTCTGTCCGCCGACCACGATGGTGTCGCCGTTCCGGATCACGCCGTCGTAGACGACGGTGTCGACGGTCGCGCCGAACCCCCGCTCGTCTTTCACTTCGAGGACCGTCCCCTCGCCGGGCCCCGTGACGTCGATCGCCATCTCCTCTTTCATGAACCGCTGGGAGAGACCCATGAGGACTGTCAGGAGGTCCGGGACGCCCTCGCCGGTGAGCGCCGAGAGCGGGACGACGCCGATGTTCTTCTGGAAGTCCTGGACGCGCCAGTAGAGGTCGGCGGAGAAGCCGGCGTCGGACAGCTGGCCGATAATCTCGTAGAGGTTCTCGTCGAGCATGGACTTCGCGCGCTCCGACTGCGCCTCCATGCTCTTCTGGATCGGTTCGCCGTCCTGCGGGTTCCACCCCGGCGTCGTGTCGGCCTTGTTGGCCGCGACGACGAACGGCGTCCCCGTCCGCCGGAGGATGTCTATCGCCTCCTCCGTCTGCGGCTGGAAGCCGTCGTTGACGTCGACGACGAGCACCGCGATGTCGGCGAGCGCGCCGCCGCGGGCGCGCAGCGTCGAGAAGGAGTGGTGGCCCGGCGTGTCGATGAACAGCAGGCCGGGGAGGTCGAAGTCGGACGGGTCGATCAGCTCGCCCGCCATGCCGGAGATGGTGTCGAGCGGGATGTCCGTCGCCCCGATGTGTTGGGTGATCGCGCCGGCCTCGCCCTCGCTGACGGCGGAGCCGCGGATCGTGTCGAGCAGGCTCGTCTTGCCGTGGTCGACGTGACCCAGCACGGCGACGATGGGGGTTCGCAGGGTGTCCGCGTGTGTGTGGTCGGTCATATGTGATCGCCCCGAGAAGGTTATAGCCACCATTCGTTCCGGCCGTCAGTTAAGCCTTTCAAAACGCCGCGGTGATCCGCGGCGGCGAAACCGGTGCCCAGTCACCGAGCGCCCGGCGCCGAGCCCGTCCGCGTCGGTCGCCCGTCGGACGGCCCGTGGCGTTTAAGACCGTCGCCCGGGACCGTGCGGGTATGGTCGACATCCTCGCGGAGAACCTCTCCGGGAAGGCGGTGATGAGCGCCGACGGCACGGAGCTCGGGGACCTGTACAACATCACGATGAACCTCGAGTCCGGCGAGCTGAACCACCTGCTCGTCAGCCCGCACGAGCAGCTCAGGAGCGAGCGCGTCGACTTCGACGTCGACGAGATGGGGCGGCTCCGGGTCCCGGTCGCGAACGTACAGGCGGTGAAAGACTACATCGTCGTCGCCCGCTGATGCAGGTCCTCGACTCGTCCGCGTTCATCCACGAGTACACGACCGACGAGGACGTGGTCTCCATCCCGGCGGTCCACGACGAACTGACAGGCGAGGTCGCGCTCCGGTTCGACGCGATGGAGGGCTCCGGGATGACCGTTCACGTCCCGGCGCCCGAGGCGGTCGACCGAGTCCGCCGGGCCGCGAAGGGGTCGGGCGACGCCGCTGAGCTGTCCGACACCGACATCCGGCTCATCGCGACCGCGCTGGAGCTTCACGGGACGCTCGTCACCGACGACTACGCGATGCAGAACGTCGCCGAGCGGCTCGACCTCCCGGTCGAGCCCATCGAGCGCGATGGGATCACCGAGGAGCGCGAGTGGCGCTTCCAGTGCGTCGGCTGCAACCGCACCTTCGACGAGAACAAGGAGCGGTGTCCGATCTGCGGCAGCGACCTGACGCGGAAGAACCCCGCGTGACCGGGCCGTCGGAGCGCCGCGGCGCAGGTCGTTCCCTCGCGCTCCCGAGCCGCGTGCGACCGGTCCGCACCCGACCGACCGATTGAACAGGCGCCCCGCCGACCGACCGGCATGAACGCCTTCGAGGAGCTGTCGCCGGACGCGCTCCGATCCGGGCGGGCGGACGCGCTCGACGACGCGGTCGCGACCGCGCTCGCCGCCCACCCGCTCGACGGTGTCGAGACCGAGTACCCCCACTATCGGGGTGCCGTCGAGGGGCCGGAGGCGCCGCCGCCCCCGTCGGAGGACCACCCCGTCTTCTACGGCTGTTTCGACTGGCACTCGGCGGTCCACAGCCACTGGGCGCTCGTCCGCGCGCTGCGGCTCGTCCCGCACCACCCGGACGAGGCCGATATCGCTGCCGGGATCGACGAGCGACTGGCTCCCGAGAGCGTCGCGAGCGAGGCCGCGTACCTCGACGAGAACCCCGGCTTCGAGGAGCCGTACGGCTGGGCGTGGCTGCTCCGGCTCGCCGCCGAACTCGACCTGTGGGACGACCCGCGCGCCGACGCGTGGCGCGAGACCCTCCGCCCGCTGGAAGGGCGGGTCCGGGAGGGGGTCCGAGAGTCGTTCCTCGGGATCGACCGCGCTCACCGCGTCGGTACGCACGGCAACACCGCGTTCGCGCTCGCCGGCGTGCTCGACTACGCGCGGGTCGTTGGCGACGCCGACCTCGAACGCGAGGCCGCGGCTGCGGCGCGCCGCCTCTACGCGGACGACACCGCCGCGGTCGTCGGCGCGGAGCCGGTCGGTTGGGACTTCGTCTCGCCAGCGCTGACCGAGGCGGACCTCATGCGCCGCGTCCTCGACCCGGACCCGTTCGCGTCGTGGCTCGACGACTTCCTCCCGGACCTCGCCGCGCCGCCGCACGACGCGCTGTGTTCGCCGGTCGACGTGGAGCCCGACGAGGGCGACGGCGCCGCGATACACCTGATCGGGCTCAACGTCTCCCGGGCGTGGTGTCTCGCCGGACTGGCCGACGCGCTCGACGGGCGGGACGGCCCGGCCGCGGACCGGCTCCGGGAGCCCCTCGACGACGCGGCGCGCCGCCACGCGGAGGCCGGGGCCGCGGACGTGCTCACCGACGACTACGCGGGGTCGCACTGGCTCTCGTCGTTCGCGCTGTACCTGCTGACGCGGAACGAGGGCGGCGTCGCGCCCGGCGCCGCCTAGTCGGCTCCCGTCGACTCGGGCCCGTCGCCGTCGATCCGACCGGCGGACTCGCCGTCGGCCGGGCCGGCCGAGTCACCGTCGGCGATGTCGAGCGCGTCGTCGGAGAGGTCGCTGCCGTCGAGCCGGGGGATCCGCTCGCGGAGCCTGGCGGCGGCGGCGCGGGCTTCGGCGAACTCCACCTCGGCGAGCGCGCGCACCAACGCGACCGCGCGCTCGGCCCGTGCGCGCTGCCACGACTCCTCGCGCGACTCGTAGGTGCGGATCGCGCGCAGGAAGTCGACCTCGGAGAACTCAGGCCAGTAGGGGGCACAGAAGTAGACGGCGGCCTCGTTGCCGTTGGCGTGCCACGGGAGGAAGTTCGAGGTGCGCTCGTCGCCGCCGGTGCGGACGATCAGGTCAACGTCGCGGATCGGGCGGTCGTACAGGCGCGACTCGACGGTCTCGACGTCGACGTCCCCGGGAGCCATCTCGCCCGCGTCCACGTCGCGGGCGATGGCGCGCGCGGCGTCGAGCAGTTCGGTCCGGCCGCCGTACGCCAGCGCGACGTTGAGCGTGAACCGGTCGTTGCCGGCGGTGCGCCGCTCCGCGTACTCGACCGCGTCGCGGACGCGCGGCGGGAGCCGGGCCACGTCGCCGATGGCGCGGACGCGGACGCCCTCATCGTGGACGCGGTCGGCGTCGGCGAACTCGCGCAGCTTGCGTTCGAGCAGGTCGAAGAGGGGTTCCAGCTCCTCGTCCGGGCGCTCGAAGTTCTCGGTGGAGAAGGCGTAGAGGGTGAGCTCCGAGACGCCGAGGTCGGCGCACCAGTCGAGGACCTGTTCGGTGGTGTCCGCGCCGGCGCGGTGTCCCTCGGGAGCGTCGTCGCCCTGCTCGCGGGCGTACCGACGGTTCCCGTCCTGGATGACGGCGACGTGGTCGGGGACGTCGTCGATCTCGCGGCGGAGGTGCCGCCGGTACGCGCGCCCGGCGAGGCCGCGGAGACGCTGCCACATGACGGGGTCCACGACGCCGAACGGTATGTAGCTTTATGAATCGGTCCGGCGACGGTCGACGCATGGAGGCCGCCTACGTCTTCCGCGTCGCCGTCCGACTCGATCCCGCGGACGCCGCCGTCGACCCGGGCCGGTTCGAGACGACGATGGAACTCCCCGCGAGCGACCCCGGTGCCGACGGGTGGCTGTTCTTCCGCGACCGGCTGTGGCGCGGCGAGGTCGGCGACGAGCCGTCGTTCCGGCGGCTGGCCGCGGAGCGCCTCGGACTGGCGGACGCCGCGAGCGTCGAGGTCGCCGCCGCCGACTTCCGCGAACTCCGCACCGACGAGGCGTACCGCGACGCGCTGACGGACGCGATCGCCGCGGACCTCGGCCGCTTCAACGCCGACTCGGTCGACGAGGTCCTCCGCAAGTACCTCGGCTCGTCGGTCCACGTCCGGGAGTGACGCGAGGGGGGGGAAGCCGGCCGCCCGGACGGCTCCGGTCGGTGTGAGCAGGGATCCCGCGCACCCGCAACGCACTTGCCCGCCCCCGGCGTACGGGTGGACCGTATGGCCGTCACCGATTACGACTTCCACCTGTTCGACCTCGACGGGACCCTCGTCGACGCCGAGTGGGAGTACACCCGAGCGGTGTTCGACCGCGTCGGCGGCCGGCTGGGCCGCGAGTTCTCGGACCGGGAGGCGCGGGTCCTCTGGAGCGGTCTCGGCGGGTCTCGCGCGGAGACGCTCCGCGGGATGGGGGTCGACCCCGAGGCGTTCTGGCCCGCGTTTCACTCCGTCGAGGATCCGGTCGCCCGCGCGGAGGCGACGTACCTCCACGACGACGCCGCGCGGCTGCTCGACCGCGTCGAGGAGGTCGGCGGGCCGACGGGGCTCGTCACCCACTGTCAGGAGTTCCTCGCCGAGCCAGTCCTCGACCGCGTCGGCCTCGACGACCGCTTCGACGCCGTCGTCTGCTGCACCGACGAGACGGGGTGGAAGCCGTCCCCCGACCCGATCGAGACCGCGATGAGAGACCTCGGCGTCGATCCGACCCGAGGTCGCGGCTACTACGTCGGCGACGGCGAGAGCGACGTGGCGGCCGCCTGGAACGCCGGCCTCGACGCGGTCCACGTCGAGCGCGTCGGCCACGACGAGCGCGGGCGGTGCGTGCTCGGGGACCGGCGCGTGCGCCGGCTTGACGAGCTTGTCGACGCGTCGTGAGCGATTTATGCCGCCGCGGGCCGACTCGCGACACATGACGAAGTGGTTCCACAGCGGCCGCCGCCGCGACCTCTGCGCGCTCCTGTACGAACACGGGGAGCTGCGCGCGCAGTCGCTGAAGAGCCGGCTCGAATCGCACTACGACGAGCGGATCGATCCGGGATCGTTCTACGGCACGCTCTCGGCGCTCGTCGAGGCCGGCCACCTCCGCCGGCGCACCGAGGGGATCGCGGACGTGTACGCGCTCACCGAGGCGGGCGAGGCCGCCCTACTCGACCACTACGCGTGGCTCGGCGAGCGGATCGCAGGCGGCGACAGCGAGGGGACCGGAGGAGGCGGCGACCGGCCCGAGCGAGAAGCGGAACGCGGCGGCCTGGACCTCAAGGATTAACAACTTCCGCGGTATGATTTAATATATGACAGTCGTCAGCGTGTCCATGCCGGAGGAGCTGCTAGAGCGCATCGACAACTTCTCCGACGAGCACGGGTACACCGGCCGCAGCGAGGTCGTCCGCGAGGCCTCCCGGAACCTCCTCGGCGAGTTCGAGGACGCGAAGCTCGAGGACCGCGACCTCATGGCCGTCGTGACGGTGCTTTTCAACTACGAGACGACGAACGTCGAGGAGCGGATGATGCGCCTGCGCCACGAGGACGAGGGGATCGTCGCCTCGAACTTCCACAGCCACGTGGGCTCGCAGTACTGTATGGAGCTGTTCGTGTTGGAGGGCGAGCTCGCGGAGATATCGACGTTCGTGGGCAAGGTCCGCGCGACGAAAGACACGCTCACGGTCGATTACAGCGTCACCCCGGTCGACGAGTTCGGTCCCGGCGCGCTCGGAGACGCCGGCGCGCACGGCGGACACGATCACGGCGAGTCCGACGACGGGGGAACGGAGGGCAGAGAGGTGGAAAAGAAGGGAACGGAGGACGGCGCGGCCGCCGAGTCGAGCGGAGACGACTGACCGGAGACGGGACCGGCCCGCGGGACCTCGGCGCCCTCAGACGCTCTCGGGCCGGACGGACTCGAGCGCCGCGTCGAAGTCTTCCCCGGTGATACCCACCTCGTCGGCGTGGTCGTTTGCGGCCTCGCCGTGCTCGTCGGCGACGCGCTCGATGGCGCGCATCGCCGCCGCCCGCGACAGCGAGGCGATCTCGGCCCCGGAGAACCCCTCCGTCTCGTCGGCGACGCGCTCCAGGTCGACCTCGTCCGTGAGGGGCTTCCCGCGGGTGTGGACCTCCAGGATCTTGCGGCGCGCCTCGCGGTCCGGCTCCGGCACCTCGACGTGCGTCTCGAGCCGGCCGGGACGGAGCAGCGCGGGGTCGAGCGCGTCCCGCCGGTTGGTGGCCGCGAGGACGACGAGGTTCGGGTTGTCGCTGGCCCGGTCGAGCTCCGTCAGGAGCTGGGAGACGACCCGCTCGCCCACGCCCGAGCCGTCACCGCCCGCCGCGTCCCGGTCGGTCGCGACCGCGTCGATCTCGTCGAAGAAGACGATCGCGGGCGCCGCCTGCCGCGCGCGGTCGAACAGCTCGCGGACCGCCTTCTCCGACTCCCCGACGTACCGGTCGAGCAGCTCCGGCCCGGCGACCTGGATGAAGTTGACGCCGCTCTCGCCGGCGATGGCGCGCGCGAGCAGCGTCTTCCCGGTGCCCGGCGGGCCGTACAGCAGGACGCCGGTCGGGGGGTCGGCGCCGGCGGCGTCGAACAGCGGCCCGTACGACAGCGGCCACGTCACGGCGCGTTCGAGCTCCCCCTTGGCGTCGTCGAGGCCGCCGACGTCCGCGAAGTCTGTGGTCGGCTGCTCGGCGACGTACTCGCGCATCGCGCTCGGCTCCACGTTGGCGTGCGCCGCCTCGAAGTCCGCCTTCGTGACGGTCACGTCGTTCAGCGCCCGCGAGTCCGACTCCCGGGCGCGACGGAGCGCGGTCATCGCCGCCTCCTGCGATAGCCCCTCGATGTCGGCGCCGACGAACCCGTGCGTCCGGCCCGCGATCCGGTCCAAGTCCACGTCGTCCGCGAGCGGCATCCGGCGCGTGTGGACGTCGAGGATCTGCCGCCGCCCCGACTCGCCGGGCACGCCGATCTCGATCTCGCGGTCGAAGCGCCCGCCGCGCCGGAGGGCGGGGTCGATGGTGTCGACGCGGTTCGTCGCGCCGATGACGATCACGTCGCCACGGGCGTCGAGCCCGTCCATCAGCGAGAGCAGCTGGCCGACGACGCGGTTCTCCACGTCGCCGCCGTCGTCGCGCTTGCCCGCGATCGAGTCGATCTCGTCGAAGAAAACGATCGCGGGGGCGTCGTCGCTCGCGCGCTCGAACACCTCGCGGAGCCGCTCCTCCGACTCGCCCTTGTACTTCGACATGATCTCCGGGCCGTCGACGGTGATGAACGTCGCGTCGACCTCGTTGGCGACGGCGCGGGCGATGAGCGTCTTCCCCGTCCCCGGCGGGCCGTGGAGGAGGACCCCCTTCGGCGGGTCGACGCCGAGCCGGGTGAACACCTCCGGCTCGGAGAGCGGGAGCTCGATGGTCTCCCGGACCAGCTCCAGCTCCTCGTCCAATCCGCCGATGTCCTCGTAGGTCGCGCCTGCGGTGTGTTCCTCGGGCGGCGACCCGCCCTTCGGACGGCCGTCGTCGCCGGGCATCTCGGTCCCCGGGTTCGCCGGCCCGCTAGCGCGGTCGCTCCCCGGCGCGGCCGACGCGTCGGCGCGGTCTCCGGCGGACCCGGCGCCGTCCTTGTACTCGACGGAGACGTCCGTCGAGGCCGTGATGCGGACGGTGCCCGCCGGGTCGGTCCGAGCGACCACGAACCGGAGCCCGCCCAGTCGCTCGACGTGGACGGCCTCGCCCTCGGTGACGGGGCGGTCGCGGAGCTCGCGGGAGAGCGCCCGCTCGACCACCTCGCGGCTCACGTCCACCTCGGCGAGCCGCCCGGGCGCGGCCAGCGTCACGCGGTCGGCGTCGGCGACGTCGACGGCCGCGATCGTGACAGTATCGCCGACCTTCACGCCGGCGTTCGCACGGGTGTCGGCGTCGATGAGGACGGAGCCCTCGGCGGCGTCGGGACCGCCCGGCCACACCTTCGCGACGGCGGTGCGCTCGCCGCGCACCTCGACCGTGTCGCCGCTGAGGAGGGCGAGCCGCTTGCGGGCCGACTCGGGGAGCCTGGCGATGCCCCGGCCCGCGTCCCGCTTCTCGGCGGCACGCACCGTGAGCCGGAGCCCTGCGGTGTCGTTCATACCACCAGTTCTCGCCGGCGGCTCTTTACGCTTGTCCGGTCGCGGCGGAGCCGCGCAGTCCGGCGTGTCCGTTGGGAGGGATGGGCCGGACGAGAGGGCGCGATCGACGGCGGCTCGTCACCGTCGACTTATCGGCCGGACCACGCGCCGACCGCGTGATCCGCTGCGAGCGGGACGGCCGCCCGGGCTCACTCGTCCAGCACGGTCGTACCGCGGCCGATGCGGGTCTGGTAGGCGCGCGCCTCGATCCCGGCGCCGGCGAAGGCGTCGAGCATCTCGGCCGCGACGGCCCGGCGGTCGCGCTCGCGGCAGGTCGCGATCACCGCCGGACCGGCGCCGCTGACGGTGACGCCCGTCGCGCCGGCGTCGAAGGCGCGTTCGCGCACGTCGTCGTAGCCGGTGATCAGGCGCGCGCGCTCGGGCGTGACCACCGGATCGGTCATGCCGAGGCCGACAAGGGCCGGGTCGGAGCGACACATCCCGACCGCGAGCGTCGCCGCGTTGCCGACTGTCTCCACGAGGTCCTCCATCGAGGCGGTCTCGGGGACGACCCGGCGCGCGTCGCGGGTCGAGACCGCCACGTCGGGGAGACAGACGACTAGGGGGACCGCGGCGTCGACCGAGTGCGTGCCCTGGGCGGTCGTTACGGTGAAGCCGCCGAGGATCGAGGGCGCCACGTTGTCCGCGTGCGCGACCCCGGAGACCACCGCCTCGCCCTCGGCGGCGATCGGGACCAGCTCCTCCCGGGAGCGGCCCCTGTCGTACAGTCGGTTGAGCGCCACGGCCGCGCCCGCGGCGCTCGCGGCGGAGGAGCCGAGCCCCGACGCCGGGCGCACCCCCTTGTCGATGTGGATGCGCGCGGGGGCGTCGAGGGCCTCGACGACGGCGCCGACCGTGTTCTTGTCGGGGTCTTCCGGAATGTACTGCGCGCCGACGCCGGTGACCTCGATCGTCGTCTCGGCCGCCTTCTCGACGGTGACGACGTCGGCCGGCCGCGAGAGGGCCGCCCCGAACACGTCGAAGCCGCTCCCCAAGTTCGCGCTCGTCGCGGGGGCCCGTACCGTTACCATGGCGGGGAGTGTCCCCGGTGGGGCAAAAAGGAGCGGGATCGAACAGAAGTCAAAACCGCGGGGGAGCCGACCGAGTCCGTCTAGGGGGTCGAGAGAGCTGAGAGGAAGAGAGTTCGGCCGCGCGCGCCGCTCGACGGTCAGTTGGCGCGGTTCTCAGCGCGCCATCGTCCACAGCAGCGTGCCGACGAGGACGAGCGGGATGCCGAGGAGGATGAACGTCGGCGGCATCGTCGTGTACGGGGCCATCAGGAAGATGACTCCGAACACGGCCATGATCGACGCGAGGGCCTTCTGGGACTTCAGCGGCGCGACACCCAGAAGCGAGACGACGAGCCCGAACAGTAGGACGTGCCCGAGGTGGTAGTCGAGCAGGAACGTGTCGATGACCAGCGGCGAGATCATTCTTGTCCGGAGGTGCGGGCGATTCGCGCATTAAAGTTCCGTTTCTCGTGGCCCGGCCGGGCCGCTGCGTGCCGATCTTATAAGGGCTGTCGGCGCGACCGCCGATCGTGCGACTCGTTCAGGTCATGATTCCGGCGGGCAAGCGGGCCGCTGTCGTCCGCGCGCTCGACGACGAGGGGGTCGACTACGTCGTCACCGACGAGACGAGCGGCCGGGAGTACACCGCGGTCGCGACGTTCCCGCTGCCGACCGCCGCCGTCGAGCCGGTCCTCGACCGACTCCGGGAGGCGGGGATCGACGAGAGCACGTACACCGTGATCGTCGCGGCCGAAACGGTCATCTCGCGCCGGTTCGAGGCGCTCGAAGAAGAGTACGAGGCGGACGCCGAGCGGAGCGGCGACCGCATCTCGCGGGAGGAGCTCCAGGCGAAGGCGGACGACCTCGCCTCGGGGCTCGGCACGTACGTGCTGATGACCGTCATCTCGTCGGTGATCGCCACGGCGGGGCTGCTGCTCGACTCGCCCGCCACCGTGGTCGGCTCGATGGTGATCGCGCCGCTCATCGGGCCGGCGATGTCGGCGGCGATCGGCACCGTCGTCGACGACGAGGCGCTGTTCCGGCGGGGAGTGCGGATACAGGTGATCGGCGTCGCGGTCGCAGTTATCGCGGCGACGGCGTTCGCGTTCGCGCTGCGCTCGCTCGCCTTGGTTCCGCCCGGGCTGGACCCGCTCGAACTCGCGGAGGTGTCGGAGCGACTCGCGCCGAACGTCCTCGTGTTGGTCGTCGCGGTCGGGGCCGGGATCGCGGGCATCGTCTCGCTGATGACCGGCGTCTCCGCGACGCTCGTCGGCGTGATGATCGCGGTGGCGCTCATCCCGCCCGCGGCCGCGGTCGGCATCGGAATCGCCTTTCGGATCCCGCGGCTCGTGATCGGGGCGGGCGTCATCGTCGCGGTGAACGTCCTCTCGATCAACCTCTCGGCGCTCGTGATGCTATGGTACGAGGGGTACCGCCCGCAGCGGTGGTTCCGGGAGGACGAGGCACGCACCGCGTTCCTCAAGCGCGCCGCCGTCCTCGCGGTCGCCATCGCGCTGCTGTCGGTGTTCCTCGGCGGCGTCACCTACGAGTCGTACGTCGCCTCGACCACCGAGGCCGACATCCGCGCCGCCGCGAGCGACGAGTTGACCGCGCTGGACGCGGAGTTCGAACTCCTCGATCTGACCGTCGAGCGGACGGGAACCGTCCCGCCGCTCGAGACCGACCGGGTCGTGATCCGGGTCGGCACGCCCCCCGGCGGCACCGTCGAGGGGCTCGCGCCCGCGCTCGACGACCGGATCGAGTCGGTCGTCGGCGGCGAGGTGGAGGTCGAGGTCCGCTCGGTGACCGTCGAGCGCGCCTGAGTCCGTCTCGTTCTCCCGACCGCCCTAAGTCCGTCTCGTTTCGCCCGACCGCCCCTGAACTCGTCTCGTTTCGCCCGTCGCTGCGGTCCGCCGGTTCGCGTCCGCGTGATCGGAAGAGCAAGGGCTTTTTATCGGGCCTCCGTGGGCTCGGCCAGTGACGGATCCCACGCAATCCGACGACGATTCCATGCGAGAGGTCGTCGAGCGGTCCCGGAGCGGCGCGCCCGCGGTCGGCGAGGCCGTCCGGGACCGGTTCTCCTCCGACGAGGTGTTCCAGCGGATCATCGCGGCCGCGGACGAGGAGGTGACCTCCGGGAGCCGCGAACTCTTCTTCAGCGGGCTCGCCGCCGGGCTGGCTATCACGATCACGTTCATGCTGTACGCGTCGCTGACCGCGGCAACCGACTCTCACCCGATACTGAGCGTCCTCCTCTACCCGCTCGGGTTCATCTACATCATCATCGGCGGGTACCAGCTGTACACCGAGAACACCCTGCCGCCGGTGGCCCTGACCTTGGAGCGGCTCGCGAGCCTCCCCACGCTCCTCCGGCACTGGACGATCGTCCTCGCGGGCAACTTCGTCGGCGGCGGGATCGGCGCGGCCGTCCTCTCGTACGGCGGCGTCTTCACGGGCGACACCGTCGACGCGGCGCGGTACATCTCCGAGGGGGGATTCGGCGTCCCGTTCGTGCCGCTGTTCTTCAAGGCCGCGATGGCGGGGCTCGTCGTCGCCGGCGTCGTCTGGGTCGGCTTCGCCTCCACCGACTCCGTCAGCCGGATGCTCGTCGTCTACCTCGCGTTCCTCGCGATCCCGCTCGGCGACCTGTTTCACGTGGTCGTCTCCTTCACCGAGGTGCTGTACCTGTTCTTCCAGCACGGCATCCCGCTGTACGGCGCGGAGATCAGCCTCTTCTCCGGGCTCGTCGGCTTCGTCCTCCCGGTCCTGCTCGGGAACACCATCGGCGGGGTCGTCCTCGTCACGCTCGTCAACTACTTCCAGACCAGCGAGGAGCGCCTCGAAGAGGCGCGTTTCGAGGGCGTGAGCCGCCGCCTCACGGTCCCCGAGTGGGTGTTCGGCCGCGCGGCCGGGCGCTCGTACGTCCCGATATTGGACGCCACCGAGGCGACGCTGTTCGCGGGCGAGGGGTACCGGGTCATGGTACCGATCACGAACCCCCGGACCGACGGCCCGATCGTCGACCTGGCGGCGCGGCTCGCGAGCGACCACGACGACGGCGTCGTCCACATCGTCCACGTCGTTCAGGCGCCCGAGCGCATGTCGCTGTCCACCGGGGACGCCGGGCGGCGCATCGCGGACGTCTCCGGCGAGGGGATGGCGAACCTCCGGTCGACCGCGGCCGACTACGACGTGGAGGTGTCGACCTCCACGGTCGTCTCGCACCGCTCGTTCGAGGAGGTGTTCAACATGGCGCGACGGACCCGGCCGGACGCGGTGCTGATGGGCTGGGGCGACGACCAGCTCTGGAGCGCCGCCCGCGCCGAGCGGCCGATCGACGAGCTCACCAACCAGCTTCCCTGCGACTTCCTCATCCTCAACGAGCGCGATCTCGACACCTCGCGGATCCTCATCCCCACCTCCGGCGGCCCCGACTCCGACCTCAGCGCGGAGGTGGCGAAGGTGCTCGCCGACGCCACCGGGGCCGAGGTGACGCTGCTTCACGTGGTGGACGGGCCCGGAAACAGGGGACGGGGCGAGGCGTTCCTCGCGAACTGGGCGGCGGAACACGACCTCGACGACGCGGAGCTCGTCGTCGACGACGGCGGCGACGTGGAGGACGGCATCTGCCGGGCGGCCGCCGGAAAGACGCTGGTCATCATCGGGGCCACGGAGAAGGGGCTGCTCTCGCGGCTCGTCTCCAACTCGCTCCACCTCGACGTCATCCACGAGGTCGACGCCTCGGTGCTCCTCACAGAGCGGCCCAGCAGCCGGTCGCTGCGCGAGCGGCTGTTCGGCTCCGGCCGCCGCGCCGCAACCGTGACCGGCGGCGTCGAGCGCGAGTCGAACCGCTCCGAAGGGACGGACGTACAGTCCGCCGCGGACCGCGGTGACGGCGGTATCGAGGGTACCAGCTCGCAGGGCGACGGCGACTCCGACGACGCGGACGCGGGCGACTCCGGAGGCGCGAGCGACGACGCGTTCATCGCGGACCACGACGACGCGGACGAGGAGATCACCGAGGACGCGGCCGGCGAGCGCGACGGCGACGACGGACGGTGACGAAAACGACTCTTTGCGTTATCTGCGGTTTATACGTGCTTTCGGACCGACTAAGCGCGTATGAACAGGCGACTGACAGCGATCGTTGGCATCGCGGCCCTCGTCGCGTTGGCCGGCTGTGCGGGGTTCGCGGGCACCGCGACCCCGACGGACGGCGACGAGGCGCAACTGGAACGGAACATCGAGGTGACGGCGACGGGCGAGGCGACCTCGGCGCCCGACCGCGCCACCCTCCGCGTCGCGGTCACCGCGACCGGGTCGGACGCCGCGGCCGTGCGCGACGAACTGGCCGCGGGCGAGGAGGATCTCCGGGCGGCGCTGACCGAGTGGGGCCTCAGCGACGACGCGATCCGGACGGAGCGGTACGACGTACAGGAGAGCTACGAGACCCGCGACGACCCGAACCGGACGCGGTACCAGGGCGTCCACCAGTACGCGATCGAACTCGACGACGTCGGCGCGGTCGGCGAGGTGATCGACGTCGCGATCGACGCCGGCGCGGACGAGGTCCAGCGGATCGAGTTCGGGCTGAGCGAGGAGACCGAGCGGGAGGTCCGCGAGGAGGCGATCGCACAGGCAATGTCGAACGCCGACGCCGACGCCGCCGCGCTCGCCGACGCGAGCGGGCTCGAGGTCTCGGGGGTCTACGAGGTGTCGACCGGGCGGTCGCAGTCGCGGCCGTACGTCGCCCAGACGTACGAGTCGGCCGCGGGCGGCGACGCCGGGGCCGCGACCGCCGTCGAGAGCGGCGACGTGAGCGTGAGCGTCTCGGTGAACGTCGTGTACGAGGCGGCGCCGGCGTAGCGCCGCGAGGAGCCTTTTTTCGCGGTTCGCGACCGTCGAGCGCGTCGACCGACTACTCCCCGTCGCGGGTGGGAAGGTCGGGCTCGTAGCCGACCGCGTCGACGGCCATGTCGAGGACTTCCTCGACGTTCTCGTCTTCCGTGACGCTCATCGTCGCGTCGACCGATTCCGCCTTGACGCCCTCGAAGCGGTCGTGTTTGTTCGCCACCGTGAGCAGCGGCACGGCCGCGCCGAACAGCTCGCGGGCCTCCTCGCGGAGTTCGAGCTGGACCTCGAGCGGGTAGCCGCAGTCGCCGGAGGGGTCGATGACGAAGATCACGGCGTCCGCGAGGTGTTCGAGGGCGCTCACCGCCTGCCGCTCGATGTCGTTGCGCTCGTCCGCCGGCCGGTCTAAGAGTCCGGGCGTGTCGACGATCTGGTAGCGGATGTGGTCGCGCTCGAAGTGGCCGATCTGGACGCCCTTCGTGGTGAACGGGTACTCCGCGATCTGGTTCGACGCGCGGGTGACCCGGTTGACGAACGACGACTTGCCGACGTTCGGGTAGCCGGCGACGACGACGGCCGGCTCGTCCGGGTCCACGTCCGGCAGGACCTTCAGCTGGTCCCGGGAGTCGCCGATGTAGCGCAGGTCGTCTTCGATCTGGTCCATGATGTCCGCCATGCGGGCGAACGCCTGCTTCCGGTGTTTCCGCGCGGTGTCCACGTCGGAGTTCCGGACCTTCGTCGTGTACTCGTCGCGGAGGTCCTCGATCTGGCGGCTCGCCCACATCACCTGCGAGAGCGCCTGGCGGAGGCGGTCGACGTCGACGAGTGCGTCCGCGAGCTCGTAGTAGAACGGGTCGACGTCGAAGCCGAAGTCGGGCCACGAGGTGACGACGTTCTCCAAGTTGTCCGA
Organism: Halorubrum sp. SD690R; assembly: GCF_005435035.1. NCBI lineage: Archaea > Methanobacteriati > Methanobacteriota > Halobacteria > Halobacteriales > Haloferacaceae > Halorubrum > Halorubrum sp. SD690R. The sequence continues at coordinate 21,980 of NZ_SGTV01000041.1, forward strand.
GAGCACGTTGCCGGCGGTCCGTAGCATCGACTCCTGCGCCTCGTGGCCGCGCTTCGCGCGCCCGGCTCGCGCCGCCCGCGAGAACGCCTTGTCGACGAGCTCCTCGGAGCGCGGAGTCGTCGGGAGGCCCTCGAATATCATGTTACCCCGGCTTCGCCGCCGACGCGTATAAGAGCGTCCGTTCGCGGACCGCCGCGACACGGCGGCACACGGGCGGACGCGGCGGGTGCCGCGGGGCCTGCCGAAGCCGCTCATACTGTCAGCTAAATATGCTTTAGGTTAGAGTGTGATTAGCAAGTATGTCCACGCTTGACGCCGCCACTCTTGACGACCTCCGCGACGCTCTCGCGGAGGTCGAAGATAAAAAGCCGACACAG
>NZ_SGTV01000042.1:0-20694 GCF_005435035.1 Halorubrum sp. SD690R
TCGAGGTCTGGAGCCGTAAGGACAGTGTCTGGGTGGTAGAGAAATCTCATACGCACCCATCCAGACGCTTTCTGAGAATCTAACCCTGTCAGTTGTGACTATCCGCTTACCCGATGGGAACTACCGACAGTCGCGAACGACTCACCGCGGTCGACACGGGTGAGGGCCTCCCGGACGTGTAGGAACTCGGCCGGATCAACGCGGAGGTAGCCGTCCTCGACGACGAACCCTGCTGGCGGCCTCCCGGTCCACTTTCCGGCGGACTGTGCGGCGCGGACGCCCGACCGTATCCGCTGGAGTTTTTGCTGGTGTTCGATCTGGGCGAGGTCGCCCATCAACCGAGCGACCATGCTGTATATCGTCTGCTGGAGCTCGCCGTCGTCGACGTGGATCTTCAGGCCGACGTCAAGAGCTTCGACGCCGGTGTCGTGTTCCAAGCAGTGCTGGATGAATTCGTGAATCTCAGTCGGGCCGAGGCGAGAGATCCGACTGATTTCGTGAACGACCACGAGATCGAACCGTCCCGTCTCGACGGCGTCGAGGAGCTGGTTATACACCTCGCGGGTGTCGGTGTCGCCAGCACCCGAGACGATTTCGGGATACTCTTCGATGTCTTTGACACCGAGACGCTCCAGATGTTCGTGGGCTTCGTCGAGCTGCCGAGACACGTCCTGATCTGACGTCGAGACCCGGGCGTAGATCGCCGCGGCCAGCGTCTACGGAGCCTGCCGATGTAACGGTCGCTCGCGGTTAGTGGACGATGTCAGCGAGATGGCCCGCGTGGCGGAGTCACGAGTCACGGACGCGTACAACACGCTGAACGAAGAGGTGGGCCTCCCCGCTGAGCCCGTTGCCCCCAGCATGTTCGTGCCGCGACTCGCCTCGGACCTCAAGTGTCCGGACGAGATCCGACAGCGGGCCCAAGCCCTCGCGGAGCAGGCCGAAGAGCGCGGCGTCACGACGGGCGTCCATCCGGCCGGATTCGCCGCGGCCTGCCTCTACACGGCCGGTCGCGAAGAGGGTCGCTGGCTGACGCAGTCCGGGGTTGTTGAAGCCGCTAACATCTCAACGACAACGATTCGGACCCATCGAGACACACTCCAACAGCTGGATGCTGAGCAGAGAATGGATACCAAGGGTGATACAGTAAATCGAGGGGCACCGGCGAAAGCAGAGGTTAGATAAGCGTCCTCACAGAGAGTATCGATAATGGGCGAAGAATCGGAGTCGATCAGCTATTTGTCGGCTGCTGATATCCGTGACATTCACGAGTTGATCGTGGAGTCAAATGCGGACACGACAGCGGGTATCTCTTCACCAGGTGATATCGAATACACCGTCGAACATATCCAGGAAGGCCATTTCGGCCAGGTTCCCGAATCGCCCCACGAGAAGGCATTCCAGCTGCTGCGACTCATCGCGGCGAATCATCCGTTCGTCGATGGCAATAAGCGAACGGCGCTTATGTCGGCCCGGATTTTCTACGCGCTGAATGGCCACCGCTTCGATTACGATCGAGAGATCAAAGAGATCCTGAAGGCGCTCGCGACCGATGAGGGCGCTGTCGATGGGGATGACGTGATCGAGTATCTCAGAGCACACACAGAGCCGCTCGCTCCGGAGTACGAGGCAACCATCAACCTGTGGCTGTCACGCATCGAAGGCACAGATCAGCTATCCAGAGATCCCAAGCTCGATACAGGCGACAATGAACAACACGAACCGAACGATTATGACGATGACCGCCATAGTAATGAATAACGATGGCCGCTGAAAGTGAGCAGCCCGAGATTCCCGATGAGCTGTCCCCCGAAGAGGCACGGCAGTATCTCATTCGGTTCCTCGGACGCCAAGACCTCGACGAGCACGAGGAGATCTACGACGAACTCGCGACCGAGTAGGACTCTCTCCAGGCTGTTCTCCGTAGTACTGCAACAGTACCGTGGTTTCTCGCAGAGCGAGACCGTTCCAATCCGAAGCGAAAGCGAGATTGACGCACCGGTTTTCCCGTTCGCACTGGAACATCGGCCACGCATATGGATGTAACCGAGGACACGGTTCGAGACATCTGTACCGACGCAGTCTTCGAACGCGGCGAACGATATCTTGCTGAGGGCCGTATCCACGAAATACACCGCGTCGACAGCACCGTTACCGCCGTCGTGAGCGGCAGCCGTCAGTACGATGTCCGTGTTGACCTCGCCGCAGACGGGTTTGCCCCGTGGTGCGACTGTCCGTACGACAGGCCGGGAGCGTGCAAGCACGTCGTCGCCGTGTTGCTCCGGTGTGTCGACGACCCACCGGCAGACGACGGCGATCGACTCGATGCCGCACTCGACAGTGCCGACGACGATGAACTCCGCGCGTTCCTGCGTGACGAACTTGCGACCAATACGGATCTCCGCGAACGGTTTCTCGCCGGCGTTGGCGAGCCGACGAGCCAGTCGGTCGATGAGCTTCGTGCCTCGATCGATCGGCGGTTCCACGAGACGAACCCTGAGTACCACGTCGTCTTCGAGCCGATCGACTTCACGCAGTGGTTCGAGCTCGCGAACGAGTACCGCGAGCAGGAGCGGCACGCGTCAGCGGCGACCGTCTACCGGGCACTCGTCGAGTCCCTCGACGACAACATGGAGCGCGTCGACGGCGCGTACGACCACTTCTCGCGTGCGTTCAGTCAGGCACTCGACGGGTATGTTGACTGTGTCGCGACCGCGAACCGCGACGCTGATGCGGTCACTGACGCCGTTGCGTTCCTTGAGGAGCGGGTGACGGCGGGAACGCCGGTCCCCGCGGACCACTTTGAGAAGGCAGCAGTCGAGCTTCGAGCGAAGCTGGGCGAGCAGGCCGAGGAATAGCTGGGTCGCCCTCGATGACGCCCACACGTTCGACGACCGCGAAAATTAGTTTGTGTCGCGGTCAGTCGCGTCGATCATCTGTTCGCGAGCGGCTTCGACATCCGAGTAGAGCGCCAACGCATGCTTGATGAGTCGGCGGTCTTCCAGATTCTCCTCCCAGCGCGTAATCACGTCACGGCGTTCCTGAAGCTCGGCACTTGCGAGATCGCCATCAGCAAGCGACTGTTCGAGCTCCTCCCAGGTCTCAACTTCGTAAGTCGCCTGCCACTGCTCGATTTCCTCGGTGATCGCGGCCAATTCGTTGCGTAGCTCCTCGCGGGTGTTTTCCTCGATGAGCGTGTGGATCTCCTCGAAGAGCAGGCGCGTGTAGTCCGGCTGGTAGCGCGTCGTCTCACCGGCCTCGACGCGGCGCAGCTGGCCCTGGTCGACAAGATCCTGGAGTTCCTCGTTGGTCGTACTCCAGGCGGCGTCGGCCTGCTCGCTGATCCAGTTAACTGAGCGGGGTTCGCGAAGTGACTCGGCGACCGCTCGAATGCGGTCGCGGGCGCTCATCGACTCAGTCCACGACTGGGCCCCATCTCGCGAGGATTCGGACATGTATGGCACCTCTTACGACAGTGTTAGCGCTGAACTCTCATATATGTTTGTGCCCTCTCGCATAATCAAGAAGAAATTGCGAGCGAGGCTGTCCTGACGTTGAAATGTGATACCGACAGAAGCTATGAGCCAACTGATGTACAACCGATATACTGACTTAGCAGAACTGCGGCCGACCGGTGAGGCGTCCCACATTCCCGACACGAGGCTGGACGACGGGTGTGAAGGTCCCCCCGGCGGCAACGCGTCGCGACAAGCGCTGGTGGCTACTCTGATGCGCCGACGGTAACCGACGGCGAGTGCCGGTCCTGTGGGGCGTCAGTCCCAGCCGGCCAGACGAAATGCCGGTTCTGTCTCACCAACTATCTCGGAAGTGGCGCCACCAGCACGAACGAGACAGCGTCGACGACGATCCTCAGTATCGTCCACCTAGTCGTCGAGTCGACCACGTTCTACGGTGCCGTCGCGAAGGGCGTCGCCGCAGCGTTCGTTACCACCCTTGATCTGTGCGTTACCCGCTTTTGCGGTGGCGTACACTCGTATGGCGCGGCAAGTCGACCAGTTAGGACTTGACAGCGATGCAGTCGTGCTCCGCAAGCAGTTCCCGACCACGCTGTGTCAGCAGATAGCTCATTGGATTCCCGTCGGCACCCATTCCACAGGCATCGGACATCGGACAGCCGCTACAGGCCGCCGACTCACAGTCGATCGTGCGGAGGTACCCCTCACGGACCATCGAGTCAAGCATCCCACGGATGGCATCTTCCCGCGTGTCCAACCGGGTGGCGATCGTCGAGACGGGTACGTTTCGTGCGACCATCGCGAGGACACGACGGTAGGTACTCACGACGCAACCACCTCACGAAGTCGGTCGATAACAGCGATTCCGTCAACGTGACGGACGGCGGGGAGCGTGAGCAGAACGGCGATGAGTGCTGGCACGTACGGTGGCGCTAATGCGCCGAAAATTGCCCCTGGTGGAGCAATCCACGTCTCAGCGCCGCCCGGGATCGCTTCCAAGACCGCAGTCAAAAGCTGAGTGCCGGCCGTGATCCAGAGCATACCACTGGCGAGAACAACGGTCGCCCGCTCGCGTACACTGGGGACGTCGGCGAGGACAGCATGGGTGTACAGTCCGCCGGCGGTGGCGAGGATGATGCCACGCCAGAGGACGTAGGTGCCACCGATCGAGACTGGTCCGACTGCCCGACTGACGCCAAGGATCTCGGCGGCGAGTTCGATTCCGCCAACGACGAGCAGGCCGGCTCCGAAAAACGCCCAGTAGAGACGCGTAATCCGCATTTATGCCACCCCCATAACGATCCCAAGTAGATGGAACAGGCCGCCCCAGATGAACAGCGCTGCGATCAGCGTGGCGAGACTCCCAACGAGAACGCGCGTGAGTCCGCCGCTGTTGCGGCCCTCCTTAATCAGCATAACGAAAGTGGCTACACAGGGAAAGTAGATACTGATCATGATTACGGACATTACTGTCTCGTAGGGAGTGAGTGCGATGGCGCTCAGTTGGGCGACGGCAAGGTCCTTCCGCATGAAGCCGGCGACAAGGGCGGGGACCGTGTCTGCCGGTACGCCGAACCAGCCGGTTAGCACGGGCTGGACTGCCATCCCAATTACACTCATGAGGTCAGTTACATAGAGTACGTTCATCACTCCGACACCCACGAGGACGAACGGCAAACCGGTCGTGAGAAAGCCGCGGGTGCGCATCGCGAGTTTCTGGCCGAGTGGTCGCGGCCGCGGCCAGCGAAGCGGTGGGATGTCGACAATAAACTCCGGTGTCGAGCCACTGATAACCCGGTTGAGGACGGCACCGAACACAAAGAAGCCAGCAATCAGATACAGGAGGATGAAGCCCGTATACTGGGGGATCAACGAGAGCATCACCCCCAGCTGGGCGCCACAGGGAATAAACACCGACAGCAAGGTCATCATTATAAACCGCTGTTTTTCCCCCTCTAGTGACCGGGTCGCCTCGACGCCCGGCACGTTACACCCAAAGGAGAGAACCATCGGCACGACCGCGAAGCCGTGTAGGCCGATCCGGTGGAAGAACGTATCGAGCAACACGGCCAGTCGTGGGATATACCCTGAATCCTCAAGGACGGATAGGATGAAATATAACGCAAGCAGCGCCGGAACAACAACGCCCACGGCGACGAAGAGACCACTCGTGAGCATCCCGAACGCCTCGAAGCTATTGGTTGCCGCCGGGTCGCCGACTAAGACGAAGTACACCCAAGTGCCCTCAAACGGGAACGTTTCCTGAAGCCAGGGTAGCCAGTACCGATCGAACAGGGGCACGAAGTACCCATCGGTGAAGAAGCCGGCGACGGCGCCGAAGAATCCCCACATCCCGTAGAGCACGGCGATTGCGAAGGGAAAGCCGGTCCACGGCGAAACCATCAACTGACCGATTTCGTCGGCAACCGAGGCCTCAGCGGTTTCGTACTCAACGGTTTGGTCTGCGATTTCGTCAACGAGATCCCACCGCGCCGCAGGATCAAGCTGTGAGTCCATATCAGGAGCCGTTTCGAACGCGTGTCTGTACCTGTTCAATTGACGGGGCGTGTGCCTCATCCATCCGACGCTGGAGGGTTTTAATCCCCCGTCCCTCCGTAGCAACGGCCGGAACAACCGGTACGCCAAGCAACCATTCAACCCGATCGACGTCGATGTCGATCCCCTTGCGACGGGCCTGGTCCCACATATTGAGCGCCACGACGAGCTCGTATCCGCGTTCGATTAGCTCAAGCATGAGGTTGAGCCCCCGCTCAAAACGTGTGGCATCAATCACGCCGACAACGAGCACATCGGCAGCGTCTTCGAGGAGTTCGACCGTTACCTCTTCTGCGCGGTCTCGCGGATCAAGCGAGAAGGTGCCTGGCGTGTCGATGATGGGAACCGCATCACCGTCGATGACGAGCTCACCCTCGGCGTAGTCGACGGTTGTCCCGGGATAGTTCGACTCGGTCGCACTCGCGCCGGCGAGCCGGTTGAACAGCACGCTTTTGCCGACGTTTGGATGTCCGACGAGGAGTATCTGCGAGGGATCGGACATCACTCAACGGAGAGTTCGATCCCTTGAGCGCACTGTCGACTGATCGACGTCACCGACTGATCAACCGCAACAACCAGTGGACCATGGAACGGCTGTTTGGACCGCACCTCAAGCTCGCGTCCGGGTCGAATGCCCATCGCAAGGGCGCGATCAGATACGTCTTCGTCGACCCGCTCAATCGTTCCGGTCTGTCCGCTTTCGAGGGCCGCCACGTGGGTGCTACCGACGGACAACCCGTTATTCGTCTGTTCAGGTATGACCGAGGCGATGAGTCCAGAGAGCATTATTATACTCACTCGCTCTGATCCAGTATTTTTTGGCCCGCCTAAAAAGTACTGCGGTCGTGACGCCGCCACTGCGACGAACCCATTCGCGGGTACCATTACGGCACTACGGTGATTCTACAATACTGCGATACCGGGTGTCCAAGCAATACCGTTGTCTGCCGGGCGGTCAGCCATCCCAGACGGGGAGGATAATGTCGACGGGCTGAGCCCGGCAGAGCAACACCAAGAACCCAGCTTTCACCACTGCGTCGAGTAACAGGAACCCAAGGTTCGTTACGCCGAACCCAAATAAGCCAAGCCCCTCGCTGCCGAGCAGCCACACAACTGGATAGCCCGGGCCGACAGCTAAAAATAACCGCCGTAGGTCTGTGTACAGCGCCGAGCGCCAGCCGCCGGCGCCTTGGCGACCGACGAGCAGGGCAAACAGTCCGACCAACGACAGCGTCGCGAGTGCGAACAGTGCGTAGCGCGCCGGCTCCGATGTCAGCGCGGCGCCGATGCCGGCGCCGACCATCAGCAGATCCAGGCCGACTGCGAGACGGACCGTGTTGGGCTCCTCGGTAAGCAAGAACAACCCGGCGACGTACGCCGGCGTCCCGACGAGCCACTCCGCGTAGTGGAGCCATGCGACCGAGCCTGTGGCGAGGTCAACCCGTCCGTAGCCGAGGCCGATACCGGCGTAGCTGACCGCCGACGCTCCGAAGATGACGGCGACGATCCACCGGTAGCGCCGGAGCTCGTTGCTAGTGGGCCGTACGGCCACGGCGCCAGCGGTAACAAGCGCGAACCCAGCGGCCGCGAGGAGACTGACGGACCGCACCGTCGGTCACCGGCTGACCAGCCGCTCGCAGTCGAGCGCGTCGGTCGCCTCGCAGGGGCGGTCACAGGGCCGGGAGAGCTGGTCGTCTAGCCGGGAGAGCTCTCCGGAGGGAACGGTCCGGCCGATCCGGTAGGCCTGTTCGGTGTCCAAGGAGATATCCATCGTCTCGAAAAACTGCTGGACGAGACACCGCCGCCACAACAGGTCCCGTGCGATGCGCTCGCCGCGGGGGGCCAACTCCACCCCGACGTAGGGCTCGTAGGTCACCAGCCCCGCTTCGTCGAGTGTTTTAATCGTCTCGGTGACCGTCGGCCCGCTCACGCCGAGGGAGTCGGCCAAAACACCGGTGCCGACCGGGGAGTCGTCGGCGAGCGTCAATACCAGCAGCCCGCAGAGATGACGCCCCTCCGCCGGGCTCACGGGGAGGCTCGCAGAGGACGCGTCACTCATCGTGTCCACCCCCGTGCCGCTCCTTTGCCGGTCGGCCACCGGTGTCGTCGGCTACCCAGTACACGACTGTCCGACCGGTCTCACGCCGGCGGAGCTCTCCCCGCTCGACCAGCCCGTTGAGCTTCGTCCGCGCTGCCTCGGTCGATACCCCGAGCACGTCTGCGACGTCTGTGGTCGTCACGACCGGGCCGTCAACGGCGCTAAACACGTCTTGGACCGCCTCGGGCGGGACTGTCTCCGCGAACCGGCCGTTGTCGCGACGACGCCGGCGCCGCCGGCGGCGGTGTGGCGTCTCGTCGCTCATCTCGTTGATATTACCCGCTCGTGTAATATAAACGGTTTGCTAGTAGCAAACCCGCAGGTCGGGTGCGCGCGTCTCAGACCGTCAGCGTGATCTGACCGGTGAAATACAGCGAGCCGACGGTGCGAACGAGATCCCGAGACAACCCGTTAGCGCACTTGGTCATAACTCACAATAATTCCCACTATTAGGAATACGGCTCAATATATATTTGCTACGAACGCAACGTCCACGCGTGTCACAGCAGTACGTCGTTATCGGGGGAAACGCTGCCGGGATGAGCACCGCGACGCGACTCCGACGACTCGACGAGACCGCCGAGATCGTCGTCCTAGAGCGGGGGGACAACATCTCGTACGCGAGTTGCGGACTGCCGTATCACCTCAGCGGCACTGTCACTGAAGACGATCTCACAGTGATGGGGAGCGAGCAGCTCGCAGCCGCCTTCGACCTCGATATCCGAACGGGCGTCGCTGCGACAAATGTCGATCCGGATACGCAGACGGTCTCGGTCACTGCGGCCGACGGCGAGCCAGCGGCGATTGCCTACGACGACCTCGTTATCGCGACGGGAGCGAAGCCGCTCGTCCCGCCCATGTTCGACCTGTCCGAACTGGAACACTGTCACACTCTCCGGACCGTCCCAGACGCGACGGCTGTCCGCGAGGGGATGGCCGGTGACGAGCGAGCGCTCGTTATCGGCGGCGGCTACATCGGCCTCGAAGTCGCCGAAAACCTCTCTGAAGCCGGGAACGACGTCGTCGTCGCCGAGTTACTTGAACAGGTAATGCCAAACACACTCGGTCCGGAAATGGCAGCGAGAGTCGAGTCACGGCTCCGCGACCGGGGCGTCGATCTCCGGCTGGGAACCGGCGTCGACTCGCTGACGGAACCCGGTGACAGGACGGTTGTCGCCACGACGGACGGCTCGAAAGAGACGTTCGATCTCGTCGTCGTCGCAACCGGCGTCACGCCGCGAACGGAGTTGGCGGAGTCGGCAGGCGTTGAGCTACACGACAGCGGTGCGGTCGCGGTCGATGATAGAATGCGAACGTCGACGCCGTCGATCCACGCCGTCGGCGACGTCGCCGCTCCGCCGGCCGCTCGGACCGACGGGAACGCGTGGGTACCGCTCGGTGGGCCGGCCAACCGGATGGGCCGGGTCGCCGCGAACGACATCGCTGGACGTGACGACCGCCTCGATCCGGTCTTGGACACCTCGATCGCGAAGGTGTTCGATCTCGACGTCGGTACCGTCGGTGACACGGCAGCGGCGCTCGACGAGGCGGGACAGGCCTACGAAGCGGTCTACACAAGTCAGCCGAACCACGCGGAGTACTACCCCGGGGCGTCAGAGATCGACTTCAAACTCCTGTTCGATCCCGACGACGGAACGCTCTTCGGTGCCCAAGCTATCGGCGAGAGCGGCGTCGACAAGCGAACCGACGTCCTCGCGACGGCCATCGCACACCGGGACACCGTGTTCGATATCCGCGATTACGATCTCGCATACGCGCCGCCATACTCGGCCGCGAAAGACCCGGTAAACATGTTAGGAATGATCGGTGCGAACGTCGTCGAAGGCATCGCCGACGTCGTCCATCTCGATGAGTTTCTCGAACGGAAAGACGAGGCAACGGTCATCGACACCCGCCCTCCGGAGATGCGGGAGGCCCAAGGACGGATCGACGGCGACGAGAACGTCCCGCTCGGCGAGCTCCGAGAGTGGGCCGCCGACGCCAACCCAGACGGAGAGGTGTTCACATACTGTAAGATCGGGAAGAGCTCCTACATGGCAACGCGGGTACTGGCAGAGTACGGGATAACCGCTCGCAGCCTGACCGGCGGCTACTACCGCTACGAGTACGCGGCGACGGACGACAACGAACGACTCGAATCCGTGCCAGCAGAGTGACATTCTCCTTGCGCTGAAGCCCGAGAATTTCTCCTCGATTCTCCGTAAGCGTAGATTGATGCTACCGACTCGTGACTGATACGGCAGATTCAGCTACAGCAGTATTGTGCTATTAAAACAATTAAATCTTTCGTCAAAAATAGATTTTTAGAAATGAAACTAATCTTTACTTTTGTCAAACCCGTATTCGGTAGTACAATGGGAGTTGAAACAGCGGAACTCCAATCGGAACTGGAAGAGAAAGGCGAACTAATGCTCGCAGTTTCAGAGTTCGATGAGCCGCTGGAGATGCATCTCCACGATTCAGAAATCGAAGACGGAGTCATCAAGATTCAGTTGACAGACGGCGTCCTCACATTCGATGTTGACGAAGTAGTCGCCGTGTGGCATCATACGCACTCACTTGCTGACTTCGGACTCGAAGACTGATTTCAGCGAATTAATCTGGTCGCTGTAAAGCGACCGAATCGCGGTTTCAGATTTCCCTCCGGTATCGTAGCTGTAGGGAGGAGCCCTGCTTCGTATGGGAGATCTTCCACTGCGTTCCGCGTACCCGGTCACACAAGCCCGGGTATCTTAATTACCCCTGCGTGGACATTATGATTACACAAAAAACCGACCAGCGACGTCAGACCAGGTCGGCGACGGCCTCGCGGAGGGTCAGCCCCTCGCCGACGACGTCGCGGCGGTAGTGCATGTACGCCGCGCCGAGCGGCGGCTGGAGGATATACGCCAGCGCGATGGGGAGGATCGCCTCGGCAGGCACCGACCCGGCCGCGACGACGATGGCCAGCGCAATGGAAAGGTTGCGCATGCTCGTCGCGTACACTAAGCTGACGCCGCGTTCAGTGTCAAGCAGTGTCTGGCCGAGCCCCGCGCCCACCACGAGGATGACGGCGTAGAAGACGACCAGCGGGACGATGGTACTAGCGGAGGCGACCGGGTCAGCGAGGATACTCTGTGAGCGCATCGTCATCGCGATGAAGACGATGAGCATCACGCCAACAGAGCTCAGGCCACCGAACATCGGCTTGAGCCGAGTGAAACCGTCAGAGCCGTACTGGCGGAGCAGCACGCGTCGCGTGAGGTTCCCAGCCACCATCGGTAGCACGACAACCTGTGCCAGCTGGCGGTACAGTGCCGTCGGGTCGAACGCGACCGAGGCAGGTACGAGCACCGAGAGGTACGCCGGCAGGATGGCGACGGCCGCGAGCAGGTTCACGGCCATCGCTACCAGCGCGGCCTCAAGATCGCCGTCGGCCAACCCGGTCCACGCAGCGGTCATCCCAGACGTGGGGATGAGCGCGATGAAGTACAGTCCGACCGCGTAGGCGGGGTTCCCAGCGAAGAAGGTGCGGGCGAGCCCCACTGCGACCAGCGGCGCGACGGCAAAGTTGACAATCAAGCTCAGCCCGACCGGCTTCGCGTGCCTGCGGAGGTTGATGACCTCCTTGAGGTCGATGTTGATCATCATCGGGTAGATCATCAGGAACAGCACCGGGAGGACAGCAGCCTTCAGCAGGCTCCTCGTCCCGGTGCCGGCGACCTGCCCGAACGCGAGACCGGCGACAAGCGACGCGACCACAACGTAGATGAGATTCTCCTTGACAGCGGTGAGAAAATTCCGGAGCATGAGTGTGAGTGTGGAAGTAAGGTGTGATGTCTCAGTCGTCTGCTGGCGCAGGGCCGTTGGGCGCAGCGACGTCGCTCGCGTTCAGCCGCTCGAAGGCGTCTTCAACACCACCGCCGGCGATGTCGAGGGCCTCCTGCCAGGTGTCGGACGACGCAGGGTCGTCGGGTGCGAGACCGACCTGTTCGAGCACCTTCGGCAGGCTGACGTGGTAGACACGCTGGGTCTCCTCACCGACCTGCTGGACGACGACGTTACAAGGGAACAGCGTCGCCGCGTCGCCACGCGTCTCCTCGGCAACGATTTTCCCCGCGTGGGGGTTGCCGATGCCGATGATCCGGGTCGCCGGGAGCTCCTCGCCGGTGTGTTCGCGGATGTTCTCCGAGGGGGAGAACTCGGTCGGGGTGCCGAACCCGGCGTCGGTAAACGCCTCCCTGACCCGCTCAACCGCGTCCTCGTGAGTCGTCCCGAGGTAGGTCTCGCGAGCACCGATGTCTGCGAACGATTCCTCGAAGCCTTGGTTTTCGTCTGCGGGCATTCATGTGCTTCATTGTGTGTTATACACAAAAGCGCTATGGCATACACAGCGATATCCGACTTTGAGCAACTGGAGACCGAGAATAAAAAGAGCTTAATCAAAATTTTGAGAGTGGCTTTTTGTTATTACCACAAGACTATTTTGTGTTCTTGTGTGAGTTATATTGTGTTATGACGAACATACTACTCGCCTACGACGGATCGGAGCCCGCCGAACACGCCCGGAAGGTCGTCTTCGACAGGTTCGACCCCAGCATGGTGACGGTTCTATTCGTCTTCGATCCGGGAGAAGCGGGCTATGAGACACCTGACCCCTTCGGTACGGACACAGAACTCACAGAACTAGCCACCGAGCGGGCAGAGGAGGTATTCACGAAGTTCGAGACGCCCGCTGAGTCGAACGCAACGGTTCGGACGGTCCACGACGTCGGTGACCCCGCCCGGACCGTCGTTGACTACGCAGAACGCGACGACATCAACCACGTCGTCGTCGGGAGCCACGGCCGTGAAGGCGTCTCACGCCTCCTGCTTGGGAGCGTCGCGGAGAAGGTAGTTCGTCGGTCGCCCGTCCCTGTAACCGTCGTCCGGTGACAGAGTCGTCGGCTTCTCGACGGACGAGCTGTCACGTGTCTCGGCGACCCTGCGATTGCGGGTATGGCCGAGGTTCTGTCTGCTGTCGTCGCCGACATCTCCAGACCGAAGGCGAACCGCTTCGTGCTCTCAATACGGAAGCCACCAGGGACGCCGGCGACGCGGTGGGACTTAGTAGAATCCACGGCGGTCAATACGCAGGATCTTTCCAACTACTAATTAAGATATATTTTAACTGTAAACAATAGCTTGTGAATCGTTCTATGTTCATCGTTCAGCACGAGCAGCCAACTGTCTAATTCACACTGACGCAGATTCGTCTCTCACAGTACTTCCCAGAACGAGTGCGCCGGCAATTATTACGAGGTTCTTTACGATATACTGACCCTCGACCGTTAACCCGTACGGGAACGTGGTATAGACAACTTCAGGCAGCAGTATCATCGGGAGGAACGTCCCCGGAAGTTGGAGTGCTAACAGCAGCAATCCAACACGCGTAAGCGGTGGATAGAGCAGACAGATCCCGATGATCACCTCCCATACGCCAAGTACCGGGACAAAAAACTCAGGCGGAAGAATGTACACCGTTGAGGCGACGAGGTCACCGGCCGGCGAGACGCCGAGTACTTTGAGTGTGCCGAACCAGATGAACACCGCTCCGACAGCGGCTCGCAACGCTGGAACACTCCAACGGTCCATTTTCGATGCCAGTGTCGCGTCGAGTGCGTCCAACCGCTCTTGATACACGGTTAGCGTGCCTTTCGATTCGTTTTCTGAGGTTGCCATCACGTGCGTGATAGCTACGATTTTGCCGGCTAAAAGGCTTCTAGCTCCTGATCGACCGTGTCAGATTCTTTGACTTGCTCTGTTGACCTGATGGAAGCCGTCCTACAGGAATTTCCGGAGCACATCCGTGTGTTCTCCCACCGCCAGAGCCTGGATGGGAACGAGGACACTCAGCAGGTCGAAGCGGTCTACTCCGCGATCCACGTCCATAACATCTTGAACACGGTCGTCGAGCCCCCTGCGGTAATCGTCGATGGGAAGAGCAGCAGGCCAAACCGTTTGTCGCCGCACTTGGAGGGCTGCGAGACGATCGACCGCTGGTGGCTTACTGCCAGAAATCGAAGTTCTATTACCCGGCGGCACTTCTCGCTGACTTGGCTTCGAACCACCTCGCCCACCGGATTAATAGCACGGACACGATGCCGCGGGCAGGGGAACTCGTCGACGAGAGAGTTCGCGACCGGCTCGCGACGCTCGGCGAGGCGACCGTCGAGCTGGCGGCCGCAATCGACGAGTCGGCGGCACTCGGGTCGCTCGGGCCCGTGGTCTGAGCTCGAGGCCGTGGTCGGATGATCGCGGTCCGCGAGCCGGACGGCAGTCCAGCGGTCGAAGCGTCACCGTCGCTCGCGAGCGCCGAGAAGTCCGTATTTAGATGGGCATTAAAGAAAACGGAGCCGTCAGCGGCCAAGGGCGCCGACGACGAACGCCGTTAGCGGGACCGCGACGATCAGGTGATACGCCACGAGCAGGCCCTGTCCGGTCGGCGTGATTCCCATCGCGGGCGCCACGGCGAAGACGGGGACGAGCATGACGAGGAAGACCGCCGCCGCAGTCGCGACGAAGTTCCGTACGGGGCGGGCGGTGAATCTGTTGACGACCGCGTAGGCGAGCGCGGCGCCCGCGCCGGCGGCGATCGGCGACCCGACCAGCGCCCCGGCCGAGAACGGTGACATCGCACCGGTCGCGCCGATGGCGATGTCGGCCATGTCGACGACCGCCTGCGTGCCGAGGAGGGCGATAATCGCGACGAGGACGCCGAGGGTCGTGCGGCGGGCGAGACCGTTGCCCGCCCGTGGGACCGGGACCTGAGGAGTTGCCTGTGCCATCCATCCTATAGGCGCTGTGATGATAAATACGTGCCGTACGGACCGTGAAACTGTCGTCACTGGGATCGGATTCGAGGTCGAGTCGAAGGTGCTACCGCTACTCGCGGGGCTTCGAGAGGTTCTCGACGTCACCGCCGCACTGCGGACATGACGAGAGCCCGCCGTCGGTCCACAGACGAGAGAGGCAGTCCCGACATTCGTATTGGTCCCCAGACGAGGAGGGAGACTGAGGCGTATTCCTTGTCATCACACCTCAGAGGATTCGCTCGATGATAAACCGTTGGTCGAAACGCCTGACACGAGACGCAGCGGCGTTGGTGTCTCCATTTCGGCCGTCGGGGGCGGAGCGCGGACGAGATCAGCGGTCTCCGACAGCGATCTTCCCGCGTTCGAGCAGGCGGATCGACCCGTCCAGTCTGACCGGCGATCACGTATTGCGCCGGTCACGAGCGGCAAGCGCCGTCGCGAAGGAGTTCGGCGTCCGTTTCCAGTCAGTGTTATGTCGCGACCGGAACGACCCTCGTGTATGGCCACCGACGCGCCCCAGACGCTCGGAGACCGGTTCTGGCTCCGGCACTCGAACTCCCAAGAGCGGGTGGGCGCGCGCCTCATCGAGCTGCCGAGATACGTCCTGATCCGACGTCGAGACGCGGGCGTAGATCGCTGCGTCTGAGGGTCCGCTTTCGCTCACGTTTTCGAGGACGTGGTATTATGTTAAACAAGCGGGGGTTATTGCGGTTTTGTGTATACCACTACCTTTTGATGAATTATAATGAATGGTATTTTAACCCGCAACAATTCGCTGAGATAGGCCATGAATCATCTCAACCTCGCAGATCATCTCTGACGCGCCGAAAAAATCGCCGGCTGCGCCGACATCACACCCTCGGATCAGATCTCGATCAGTCTAGCAGACACTACGTTAGTCCCACTACCCTGTTCATATGCTGAAGCTTACTACCCCCAAATATCAAGCTACTGAATGTTTTTGATATTCACCCGGCAAACCTGAAGAAACAAAACGCGGAAGTCGGCTCAAAGGTCAGCTAGCCCGATGATCTGTGGGTTTCCACTATCACCGCAACTACAACACGAAAGGGTTCTGCGGCAAACACCACAAAAACAGCACGTGGTTGTTGACCAGACTCCGGGTGATGGATTCGTTGATCACTGCTAAAACGCTTGTATCGACGACGACCGATATCAACAACCCATGTCTGGAGTGTTTTGTCACCGATTAAGTACGCGCTCGACCATTACCGTACGTGTCCGGAATTCGGTGGTTAGAGTTCCGCGAAATGTTTCCTACAGCGATCATATATAATTATTACTTGAGTGTCTAATACCTCTAAAACTGACAGCTGTGTACAGAAACTACAAATCAGAATTATTCATCCACAATTCAGCTCTAACGTGTCGTCGCCATCATTAAATGTCACACTACAAGTCTCACCTGTTTCTATAATCTCAGCTTCGACTTCAACTGGCCTATTTTGTCGATTTCCACCAGTGTTAACAACACTTGATCCAGTTACTTCTGCTGGTTCTAATGTTTCAGTACCAGCATTGCCTCCTCCAGAGTTGAGTATTCTTAGTTGAATATTTGTCTCTTGACTTAGTTCCCAATCAAATCTAATCTTTTGAACACCTTGATTATTACCATTTGTTTTTTCTTGAGTTATTGTAGCTTCAATCAAAGAGAATTCTGCATTCTTATTAACAACTGTTTCACTACCACGAACAACACTTGCATCAGCATTCTGAGTCGGCTCTTCAGGTGCTTCCTGTACGCCGACCGTATCCACAGTCAGGTTGTTAGCAGTCGTATTGAGCGTCAAGTTGTAGATTTTCTTGTTGTTAATCTCGGCACCTGTGTCCGTAACACCGTTGTAGACATCGCTATCGGTCGGGAGATCCGTCTTAGTTTCCCAGTCGTCCTCGCTCAACCGCGTTGGCACAGTGACAGTGAGATCACCCTCAGGAATATTACCAGTAACATTCTCAGCTGGGCGGAGTTCAAGAGTGACCCGTCCAGTCCCGCTCCGACGAAACTCGTTCTGGAGTGCCGTAATCTGTACCTCACCGCTATCGACGAGGGCTTGATCTTCAATCACCGCGATTTCACCTCTATTGTCACGAGCATCGAGGTAAAGCACGGATGCATCATACCACGTTGGAGAGCGATCAAGCTCGTTGTACCCTGGCTGGTACTCAATAAATCGCGTTGGAATCGTTATCGTCCCTTCAGGTGTGCCACTATTGTTCGAGATCGTGATTGGATACGGGTTCGTCGTTCGTATGGTTCCAGCTGGTGAAGGTGGATTTATTGTAAACGTGCGGGTTGAATAGGCAGTACCCAATTGAATCGTCTGATACTGTGGCTGGTCGATGCTTCCAGCTTGTAGAATACCGGCTCTGAGCTCAACAAGATCGTTACGGACCTCTCCGGAGTGTTGGAACTCTGTCTCCGCATTCTGCTGTGGAACGATTTCTACTTGGTACAGTGAGAGAGCAAGGATCAGAAACCCAAACAGAATAACGACCCCGATGACTGGCGCGACAGCACGATTGTCGTCCATTCCTGATGTGTTGATTAAGCGTCCACTCATTGTGGATTCACCTGAACATGCTGTGTGTCTTCTACCGACGGCCAGATGGCTAGTCGAATATCTGCAGGGCTGGGAATGATATAGAGGAACCAGTATGCTATCGTAAGATGATGGAGATAGTACGGATCGGCGATTTTAATCTGTTGCCACATTCCAGTTTGAATAGCGATGGCAGCAACCACGCCGCCGACAAATAGAGGGGCAAGTGCAATCATCCGGAGTGTGGCTTTTGCCGGCGGCCTCTCAAAATCAAGCCGAAGTCGGAACGGAACCCATGAGGTCTGTTCAATCGAAAGCGGGCAGGCAATCCGAGCGACTGCTAGGTGGGTCAGTTCGTGGAGTCCTATCGCAAGAACTGGGAAACAGATAGCAAGAAAGATTGCTTGAACTCCAGCCATACCAAGTCACTATCTGCTAAGCATTTAAATCTGGTACTGAGGTTTGACGTTCATGATAATCGGCAGTAGTGCCAGATTTCGGGCTTTCGGCCCCTATCTCGACATGTAGTCTGCCCGTCCAGACACGTGACCGTTCTCTACGAGGAGCTCAGTTGAGTCGCTATCTCATATCGAGACGATGCGTGTCACGCTCCGTCGTTTTCGCTACTGGCGTTCGAGCACTTCAAGCGCCTTGCTGAGTCGCGAGATGTACTCGTCAGGTGGGAACCGCCACCAGACCTGCCCACTCATGTGAGCCAGCGGGAGTACGTGGGTGTCGATCGGATCGGAGATCCGGTGGAGTGTCCCATGGATGGACATAATGCTCTCCGGGTCGGCGTCCGTCTCCATGACGGGCTCCGGCGTGGTCGAGCGTCGGAGTGCCGGCCACGCGTTTCCGCCGAAGGTGATCACAAGATCCGGGTCCAACGCCCGGAGTTCTTGCTTGAGGAGGTGTTGATACGAGGCGCGCTCGGCGGCAACTCCGAAACCGTCGACGCGGTACTTCACGACGTCGCCGAGGTAGAAGTCTCGATAGAACTGCCCGGATTCGACGTACTGGTGCCAGCCGTTCGGGAGCGAAATGAGATCGTGACGGGCGAGCGTCCCGAAAAAACGCTCTGCGAAATCGGCGTTTCGCCCGGTCAGCCAGCTCTTGGCAAACTCGCGGTAGACGCCGATCTGGTCGCGAGCCGAACATTCGCCGGCGAGTGGGTTCTGCGGACGCAGTTCCGACAAGTGACGTTCATGGAGGTT
Organism: Halorubrum sp. SD690R; assembly: GCF_005435035.1. Classification (NCBI taxonomy): domain Archaea; kingdom Methanobacteriati; phylum Methanobacteriota; class Halobacteria; order Halobacteriales; family Haloferacaceae; genus Halorubrum; species Halorubrum sp. SD690R. Next base: position 18,760 of record NZ_SGTV01000042.1, read on the forward strand.
CCCTGGATCCTGAACGAGGAGGACGATGTCCGGATCGTCAGTCTCCCAGTCGTAGTAGAACGTGTATGAGAGTCGCCGATTGACCTCCTCTCGGGTAGGAAAGCCTGTATCTGAGAGAACCGTCTCGACGCTACTGATGGCCGTCTGCTGTAGCTCTCGGAGCGTCGGTTCCGTTGGCTCGTCGATCTCCGAGAGGAGCTTGCGAGCGGTCGTTTCGTCCATTTGAATTGAATGGTCTCTAGCGGACTAATTGATACTTCGGGTAGACTGAGTCGTAAACGATCTGAATACCATCGCCTTCGCTCTGTATCAGAACGATCCAGCGTTGGTAATCGCTCCGTCATCTATTTAATCGCGCTGACGTGTGGGTTTGATATTCAATGAGCCAAGCGACGCTCGGAAGTGGTCCCTACCGGAACTCCAGCCTCTTCTCTGGCTACTATCTCGACGAGCGCGTTGCCGATCTCGACGCGTGGGATTGTGACGAGGAGGCTGAGGAAGCCTTCGAACAGATTCGTGACCTCTGGAATCAGGAGGGAGCGCTCTTGCCCTCCTACAAGGAAGACGAACTGATCGACACGTGGATCGCCGAGGTTCTCGACATTCTCGGGTACGGCACGAGTTCCGAGGTGACGCTCCCGGACGGCGGGGGCTACGTCGACCGGCTGCTCTTCGAGAACGCGGACACGCGCCGGGAGAGCGCCAAGCAGGCGCTCGACAGCGGGACGGAGGGGCACTTCTCCCGGGCGCTGTCGATCCTCGAAGCCAAGCAGTGGGACGCCGACTTCGAGAAGTTCTTCTCCGAACAGCGGTCATATCGCGACGCCTCTCACCAAGTCAAGTTCTACCTCGAACGGACTCCCGGCGATCTGAACTGGGGGATCCTCACTGACGGGAAGAAGTGGCGGCTCTACGGGACGAAAGACTACGAGACACAGACCTACTACGAGGTCGACCTGCCAGAGATTCTGGAGAGCGGGAATCTTGAAGCGTTCAAGTACTTCTACGTCTTTTTCCGCCCCGGAGCGTTCGTTGAGACGGCCGGCAGTTCCTTCCTCGACGACGTGTGGTCCGAATCGGAGACGGCCGCACAGGAACTCGGGGAAGACCTCCAAGACAACGTGTTCCGAGCGCTGCGGGTTCTCGGAAAGGGGTTCGTCGAGTCGAACGATCTAGAAATCGATCCCAACGACGAGGATGGACTCAGCGCCGACGAACTGAAAGAACAGTCGTTGGTGCTGCTCTACCGGCTGATGTTCGTCCTGTATGCCGAGTCGCGGGGGTTGATCGATCCCGACGACCCGGCCGCTAGCGAGGAGTATCAGGAGTACTTCAGTCTCGAAGCGAAGCGCGAGGAGATACTCGACGGGGTCGACGGGCTCGACGTCGAGTCGGGTGCGGCGTTCGACCGAGAGTTCAGCCAGTACTCGTCGTCAATCTGGGGCCGGCTCTCGGAGCTTTTCGAGTTGATCGACGAGGGCGAGGAGAACTTGGACATCCCGCCGTACAACGGCGGGCTGTTCAGCCGCGAGGACCACACGTTCCTGACCGAGAACGACGTGAAGGATCCGTACATCGCGGAGGTAATTTTCTGGCTGTCGACCACAGAGAACGACAAAGGCGAGCACGTCCCAGCGGACTACGCCGACCTCGATACGCGGCACCTCGGGTCAATCTACGAGGGGCTTCTGGAACACGAGTTCCGGATCGCGGGGCCGGAGGGCGTCGCGGCGGTCGCCGAGGACGGTGGACAAGTCTGGAAGTCGGGCGACGCGGTCTCCGTCGCGGACGCGGTCGAGACGGTCGAGGAGGGCGGGCTGTACGTCGTCAACGACGAGGGCGAGCGGAAGGCGACGGGCGCGTACTACACGCCCGACTACGTGGTGACGTACATCGTCGAGGAGACGGTGGACCCGCTGCTCGACGAGATTCACG
>NZ_SGTV01000043.1:0-20576 GCF_005435035.1 Halorubrum sp. SD690R
GCCGTGGGGTGGCGGGCGGGGGAAGTACTCACGGAGTGAGCCGGCATGTGACGCGCTCCAACGCATGGAGTGATCGGGCTCATAGAGTAATTCGGCTGGGATGAGTGAGCGGAGAAGCGACAACCGTTGGAAAATTCGGGGATACGGGTGTGGAGAGGTCAACGGACACTGTCTGAGGAGACTGTTTCACCGGAAACGGGGTGTTCGCTGAGTGCCTCAGGCGAGCCGACCAACAGGGGGGAGACCGTGTTTCCGGTGAAACTCAGGCTTCAGATGGGGTGGGGCTTCCAACGAAGTGCGAGCTCTCAGTAGAATAGTAGTTTCCGGTGAAACGCATGTATCGCTCGGCGAGCTGTCGCTCATTTCGCTTGGTGAGCTTTACTCTGATGTAGGATATAAATCCTGTTGTTCTATATCGGTCAGATAGATAACTAAACCGCCCACAGCGAAGTCGCTCCCACCCAAGATAGCCCCATTTCACCGGAAACACGGTGTGTCTCACCGTACGAAACCACAGCGACCGACGTACCGACCTACGGTGTGAGAGAGTCGCGTACCTCATACCGAACGCCGTCTTCACGGAGTCGCGTCGTGTGGCGAGAAAGCTCGTCGGTCGAAACGAGCAACAGCACGTCCAAGCCCCGGAGGGCGGCCTGAGACACGCCCGTCGCCGAACCGAATCGGATGTCCGGCCGGAGCCCGGTCCGCGTCGCGAGCGCGTAGGCTTCGGTCCCACCGACCGCGATCAGATCCGCGTCCGCGGCGCGACCCGTGATGACCTCGGGAGACGGCGGGCTCCCTTCGGTCACCGCCGGGACGGACACGACCGTCACCACGCCCGGATCGTACTCGACGACCCCCTCGAAGTCGGTGACGCCGACCGCCTCTCCGGCCTCACCGCCGGTGACGACGACCGCTGTCGCCGATCCCCCCTCCGGGACGGCGTGTAGCACGCCGTCGCGCATCTCCAGCCCGACGTCGTCACCTTCCGCAACCGCGTCGGTCGCCACGGCGGCGTCGACGTCGACGCTTCCCAGAACATCGTCGGACACGCGAGACACGAAGTCCGAGAGGGCGTCGGTTCGCGTGATTATCCAGTCGACTCCCTCTTTGGTCACCTCGTACCGACCTCGACCGCGTTTCTCCACGAACCCTCCGTCGACCAAGTCGCGGACGTAGTCGCTCACCGCCTGCGAGGTCACACCGATGACGTCCGCGATCTCTTCTTGGCTCACCGCCGGCTGCCGCGCGGCGATCTCGACGAGAACCCGGTAACGAGTCGCGTCGCGCCTGTTATCCAGCACTCGCGGCCCGGCCGGCTCGTCCGGATCCTCGCTCGTTCCCATACCACCGATGTTGTAGTCGGAAACAAGTAAAATTGGTGTCCCGGCGCCCGCGGTACACCCGGCGAGCTACTCTTGGGCGTCCACGACGGCGACGCTCGCAAGGTTGACGATATCCTTCACCTCGTCGCCACGCTGGAGGACGTGGACCGGCTCGTCCATGCCGACGAGCATCGGTCCGATGGCCTCGGCGCCCCCGAGCCGCTGAAGGAGTTTGTATCCGATGTTCCCGGCCTCAAGGTTCGGGAACACGAGGACGTTGGCCGCCTCGTCAAGTTCGGAGAACTCGTAGGTCCCGTTGAGGATGTCGTCGACGACCGCGGTGTCGGCCTGCATCTCCCCGTCGACCGGGAAGTCGACCACGTCGTCGGACTGAAGAATGTCGACCGCGTCGCGCGGCTTCCCCGTCCCCTCGTTGTCGACGCTCCCGAAGTTCGAGTACGATAGCATCGCGGCGCGCGGTTCGACGTTGAACCGTCGCGCGAGGTCCGCCGTGTGTCGCGTGACCTCCGCCAGCGTCTCCGCGTCGGGGTCCTGATTGACGGTCGTGTCCGCACAGAAGATCACCCGGTTCTTGAAGGTGAGCATGTACACCCCGGCGACGGTGTCCGTGTCGGCCGCCGAACCGACTATCTGGAGGGGCGGCCGGAGCGCGGACGGGTAGTGGTGCGTGAGCCCGGTGAGCATCGCGTCGACGTCGCCGGTTTCTACCATCACGCTCCCGAGGTAGTTGGTGTCCCGTTTGACCAAATCGTCGGCCTCGCGTTTGGTGATCCCCTTGCGCTTTCGGAGCTCGTACAGCCGCTCACCGTATCCGGAGACGTCCCGCTCGTCCGGGTCGACCACCTCGGGGCGGAACGAGAGCCCGAGCTCGGACGCGGTCCGGGAGATGGTGTCGGCGTCGCCGAGCAACACCGGCTCCGCGATCCCCTGCTCGGAGAGCTGGTAGGCCGCGCGGATCATCTTCTCGTCGGTGCCCTCCGCGAGCGCGATCCGCTTCGGGTCGCTTTTCGCCTTGTTCAACACGACCCGCATCATCTCGCGGGACTTCCCCAGGCGAGCCTCGAGGCGCTCGCGGTACTGGTTCAGATCGATCTCCGTCCTGGCCGATCCGGACTCCATCGCCGCCTCCGCGACGCGCGGCGCCACCTCGAACAGCACCCGCGGATCGAGCGGCTTCGGAATGACGTAGTCGGGACCGAACTGGAGCGGGTCGTCGCCGTACGCCTTCACGACCGCGTCCGGAACGTCCTTGCGCGCGAGGTCGGCTAGCGCCTCCGCGGCGGCCGCCTTCATCTCCTCGTTGATCTCGGTCGCACGCACGTCGAGCGCCCCGCGGAACAGGAAGGGGAACCCGAGGACGTTGTTCACCATGTTCGGGTAGTCGGACCGACCAGTCGCCATGATCACTGTGTCGTCCCGGGCGTCCTTGGCGTCCTCGTAGGTGATCTCCGGGTCGGGGTTCGCCATCGCGAAGATGATCGGGTCCGCGGCCATCGAGCGGACCATCTCCTGCGAGACGATACCCCCGACGGAGAGCCCGACGAACACGTCTGCGCCGTCCATGGCGTCCGCGAGATCGCCGTCTTCGATGGGGGTGGCGAACTGGCTTTTGTACTCGTTGACGTCGCCGGCCGCCACCCGCTCTTCGGTGATGATCCCGGAGGAGTCGCACATTGTGATGTTCTCTTCGCGCGCCCCCAGCGAGACGTAGAACCGGGCCGTCGCGATGGCCGACGCGCCGGCGCCGGAGAAGACGATGTCGAGCTCCGAGAGGTCCTTATCGGAGATGTCGACCGCGTTCATCAGCGCCGCGCCGGAGATGATCGCGGTGCCGTGCTGGTCGTCGTGGAACACCGGGATCTCCATCTCCTCGCGGAGCCGCTCCTCGATCTTGAAACACTCCGGGGCCTTGATGTCCTCGAGGTTGATGCCGCCGAACGTCGGCTCCATCGCCTTCACGGCCTCGCAGAACGGGTCGACGGCGTCGATGTCGAGCTCGATGTCGAACACGTCGATGTCGGCGAACCGCTTGAACAGCACCCCCTTCCCTTCCATCACGGGCTTCGAGGCGGCCGCGCCGATGTCACCGAGCCCGAGGACGGCCGAGCCGTTCGAGACGACCGCGACGAGGTTTCCCTTCGCCGTGTACTCGAAGACGGACTCCGGGTCGGCCGCGATATCGCGGCACGGCGCCGCGACCCCGGGGGAGTACGCCAGCGAGAGGTCTCGCTGGGTGTTCGTCGGCTTCGTCGTCTCTATCTCGATCTTTCCGGGCGGCTCCTGCCGGTGATACTCCCGGGCGTCGTCGTCTAGTCCCATGTCTTTCTCCATTCGTGAACGGAGTAAAAAGGTATGCGATGGTGTCGAGTGTGTGATTCGACGTTCGACGATCTTGCGGCGCCCTTCGACGGCATCGAAGTACTTCAACGAGATCTCGATGTGTGTTGGCGTTTCGATGCTCGTCGACAACTTGGATGTCCGTCGACCGCGGAGCCCCGTCGGCGCGTCCTCAGACCGGCCCACCGTCGGCTGGCTCCGGGTCGTCGCTCGCGACGAGCGTCGGCGCCAGCGGAGCGAGCCCCGGAGCGAGCCCGGCGAGCGTCGAGACTTCGTACGCCGTCAGGTACGTTCGCGCCACGATGAGGACGGGGAGCGTCAGCACCGCGACGGCGGCGACCGCACACAGCAGGACGGTCGCGAGCACGATCGCCCCCGCGGTCGTCTCGACCAACGCCGCCACTCCGCCGAGCGGGACCGCGGCGAGCACCAGCACGACGAGGCCGACCGCGGCGACCACCCCGCCGACGGAGGCGACTGCGACGGCCCGGACGATCCCGGCGCTCGCCGCGACGACGGCGTGAACCGCGAGGTAGACCGCGACATCGCTCAGCGACTCGCGGAGCGAGGCCCAAACCGTCCGCCACCCGGCGAGCACCCCGACGTCGCGGGCGACCATCGCCGGCGCGACGAGCTCCAGCGTGAGCCGGGAGCCGACGGTCCCGATCAGCGCTACGCCGCCAGCGGTGACTCCGAGCGCGACGACCGCGACCTCAGAGGCACCGGGTACCCCGCCGACCTCTACGCCCGCCGCGCCCGACACAGCAGAGTCTGCGGCAACGACCGTGAACGCGGCCGCCGGTATCGCGGCGACGACCGCGCCGGCCGTCACGACGGCCGACAGCCCGAGGGCCTGCCGAAACCGTGTACGAAACGGTCGACAGAGCGCGACTTCCGTCGTCGCGAGCGCGTCGTAGAACGCGAGCCGGAATGCGACCGAACACGTGACGAGCGCGAACGCCGCGACCAGCCCCCCGACCGCGGCCGCGACGAGCAGCGCGTCGTCGAGTCCCGCGACGCGCTCGGCTGCCGGACCGACGATGCGTCCGATCCCCACCGGTCCCGCCCCGACGCCCGTCGAGGTAGATGTCGCCCACCCCACGAGCCCGGCCGTCGAAGCGCCGAGTGACGAGGCACCGACGTGCGACGCCGCGGCGCCGCCGCCCGCCATGCCGGCCGCGAGGGCGGCGAGCTTCGCCCATCGGACCGCCTCGAACGGAAAGAGTAACCGTTGCGTCGCGTCGACGGCGCGGTCGACCGCGTCGACGGCGTGCCAGCTCATACCGATCGTTCGCCGGAAGGGATGAAATATGCTGGTACCCGAGCCGCCTGTAGGGAGGTGCCTGTTCCGCGGCCGCCCGTCCCGCGGCCGCCCGTTCCGCGACCGCCCGCCTCGCGAGATCGCACGGCTCGCCCGTATCCCGCGTGGCCACACGCTCGACCCGCAGTCATTTAGGGCGGACGCGACGAAGCCGAACGTATGAAGGTCCGCGGCGAACGCGAGTGCCAGTCCTGTGGCACGCGGTGGTCGTACTACGAGACGGGCTCCGTCGCGTGTCCGAGCTGCGGCGACCTGCGCAGCGTCGGCGTCGACGCCCGGACGGCACACACCGACGCGCCCGTCGCGCTCGACCTCGCGGCGCACCGCGAGCGGTTCGGGAACGCGACCGGGACGCTCCCGCGCTCTGGCGTCGACGAGCTCCAGTCCGACCTCCGGGAGTACTGCCGGAAGCGCGGGTTCATCGACGGCGGGCGTCTCGTGCCGCTCGACGAGACCTACCTCGCCGCCCGAGAGCTGCTGGAGGCGGTGGACTGCTTCGAACGGCTCCGGGACCCGACCGACGCCGATCGCGAGTACCTCCTCGGGCTGCTCGCCGGCGCCGACGACGGCGAGCGCCCGGCTGCGGGGGAGGTACCGACCGCGCTCCGCGAGGCCCGAGGGATGGCCGCCGTGCGCGCGGTCGAGGCGTACCGCAGCGACGCGCTCGACTTCCTCGACGAACTCGAATCCGGCGCCGGACCGGACGGGGCGGAACGCACCGCCGACGCCGAGGGCGACTCCCCGGCGGTTACCGTCGAAGGAGAGAGCCCCGGCTCTCGGATCGGTCCCGCTCGCGACGCGTTCGAACGCCTTCGCGACCGCGTCGCGCGCGCCGACGCCCTCGGGGGCGACGTGCCGCCCGCGGCCGCGGACGGGCTCGTGAAGGCGGTCGACGCGCTCGGGACCTACGTGCGGACCGGCGACGAGACGACGCTGACGACCGCCAACCGCCTAATCGACGACGCGAGCGTCGACGACTTCGACCCCGCGGATCGGTGAGATCACCCGGCGTTCACCCGGCCGAACTCGGCGCCGTCACTCCCCGCCCGACGCGACCACCGCGTTCGAGAGCGTCCCGACCCCCTCGTAGGTGATTTCGACCCGCTCGCCGGGTTCGACGAGCCCGGGGTTCGCCGGACTGCCGAACGCGACACAGTCGCCGGGCTCGAACGTGAACCGCTTCGAGAGGTACGAGACGACCTCTCGGGGACCGAACAGCATCAGTTCGGTGGTCGCGTCCTGTCGCACCTCGCCGCCCACGGTAGTCTCGATGTCGATATCCGTCGGGTCCACGTCGGTCTCGATCCACGGGCCCAGCGGCGCCGACCCGTCGAACGCCTTCCGCGCGGTCCGGCCCTGCTGGTCGAGCGCGTCGACGTCGTTCAGTATCGTGTAGCCGCGGACGACCTCCGGGACGTCCTCGGGGGCGAGATCCCGGCACCGTTCGTCGAGCACGGCGACAAGTTCGCCGGCGTACGTCAGCTCGTCGGTCCACTCTGGATATCGGATTTCCTCGCCGTGCGCGAGCAGGCTCGTCGGGGGCTTGATGAAGAAATCCGGCTCCTCGGGCCGTTCGTAGTCCATCTGGTCGAGCGTCTCGGCGTAGTTCCGGCCGACGCAGTACAGCGCGGTGGGGTCACACGGCGGGAGCAGTCGGCCGTCGCGGCCGACCTCGTACCGGCCGTCGTCGGCGACGACTGTGCCGTCGTCGTATCGGCCGACCACGGGACCGTCCGGCGTGAGCAGTCGAGCGAGTCGCATACAGGCACCTCTGCGCTGCGGTTCGAAAAGGCGTCGGTGGCGGCACGGCCCGGATCAATCGTCGCTGTCCGCCTCACGACTACCGTCCGCCTCACGACCGGTATCCTCCTCACGACTACCGTCCCCATCTTCGTTGAGACCGATGACGACGGCCGACCGGATTTCTAGGGCGGCGTCGAACTCCGCCCGGCGACCGCTCCCGGCCCCGAGCCGTTCGACCGCGGCCTCGTGCGCGCGGACGACGGCGTCGCGCTCGCGCTCGGAGAGCCCGACGCGCTCGGCCACCTCGTCCCAGTGGTCCGGCTGGACAAGGAACGTCTCGCGCCCCGGCTCGGCCTCGATCTGCTCGTACCCCCGGCGATACGCATCGATTCTGGGGCCGAGGTCGGCTTGGACGCGCGCGAGGAGCGTCGGCACGCGCGCAGCGGGCACACTCGCAAGCGCGGTCGTCTTCACTAGCGCTGTCCCCTCGATGGGGTACGTCCCCGGGTCCCGGTCAGTGTCCGTTCCACGACCGTCGGTACCCGCTCTGCGGTCGTCGGCCTCGCCGTCGGCGTCCGCTCCACGACCGTCGGCGTCCGCTCCATGACCGTCGACCTCGCCGTCGGCGTCCCCTTTGCGGCCATCGGCGTCCTCTCCGTGGTCGCCGGACTCGCTGTCGTCGTCGGACATCACCCGCCGGCGCGCATGGCCTTCTGCCGGTATTTCGGGAGGAGGTCACCGAGGGCGTCCGGGTCGCCCGCGAACTCGGCGGTCACCTCCGTGATCTCGATCGCGGCCGCGGCGGTCACCTTCTCGGCGCTGAGGGCCGCCCGCCAGCCGTCGCCCTCCACGCTGGTCGCCTCCGCGGGCTCGTCGGTTCCGACGAGTTCCCCGCCCAAGTTCCTGAGGTAATGGGCGGCGAGCCGCCGAGAGATACCGCGGTACGCGACCGTCTCGCGCTCCCACCCCTCCTCGGCCGGCGGGAGGCCGGAAGCGTCCGCGTCGTCGACCACGTCCTCGGCGGTCGCCGAGCCGTCGTCGCTCATGCGCCCCCCGCGACGGGCGGGAACACAGAGAGCCGGTCCCCGTCCGCCATCGGTGTGTCGAGCCCGTCGAGGTGGAGCACCTCGCGGCCGTTCTTCAGGACGTTGATCTGCGGGGCGAGGTCCCCGTCGGCGATCAGTCGGCCCTCCATCCCCTCGTACTCCGACTCCAGTTCGCGCAGCACGTCGCCGACGGTCGCGGCGTCGGCGAACTCCGCGTTCACCGTCTTCCCGCCGGCGGCCTCGCGAAACGTCGCGAAGAACCGCAGTTCCAGTTCCATACCCGTACGTCGGGTCGCGGCGGCTTAAAAGCGGTCGGCCACGGAAGGCGACGGTCGCTTGGTCACAGGTCGGAGAGGCGAATCCCGTCCTCGACCAGCCGGAAGTTCCGCTCCCGGTCGAGGTCGTCGGCGAGCCACTCGTGGTCGTACAGCTGGCCGATGAGCTCGAGGTAGAGGTTCCGCCACGCGATCGCGTAGATCGGCGACTGCCCCCACGCGCGGAGTTCCGGGACGAACTCGTGGTACGTGCTCGCCTGCGACTCCATGCGCTCGACCGCGTCGGCGACGACCTCGGCCGCCTCGTCGGGGTCGGCCTTGTCGAGCGCCTCGTTCAGTCGCGACTGGATCCCCGCGATGGCGCGCCGCATGTCCTGCTCGGCGGTCCCCTCCTCCTCCGGAAGCGACTCGATGACGCCCCTCGGCACGCCGAGTTCGATCTCTGGCATGGGATCCCCTCGGGGGAGCGCGCTCAAAAAACCCGCTCACCCGGCAACGACGAGCACGGCGGGATCGGGCGACACCGGGCCACGGTCGGCGACCGACCACGCACCGCGGTCCGGAACTAGTCGCGGCTCGACACTGCGGGTCGCCGCGCCCCCTTCCGAGAGCCACGTCCCGGTCGCGTTCCCGACCGCCTCCCGGCTGGCGTCGGGCGACAGCGACGCGGGACCGTCGCCGCGCTGCGGGCCGTAGGCCCCGAACCCGGCGTGGTTGACGCCGTCGAGTTTCACGATCCGCGCGTCCGACGGGAGGTTCGCCCGCGACGCGCGCTCCCGTTCGGCGTCGATCACGCCGTCCGCGCCGCCGAGCACCGAGAGCACGTCGAGGCCGCTGTCGGAGACGTCGCGGTCGCAGTACGCGGCGTGGAGGACGAGCGCCTCGTAGGCCGCGGCGTTCTCGGCGGCGTGCCGGCAGGCCATGGCACCGCCGAGCGAGTGGCCGCCGACGGCCCAGACACCGACCTCCGGGTGACGCTCGCGCACGCGATCGGCACGGTCCGGCGCGAGGACGGCGAGGTTGAGGGGAGCGTCCACCACGACGACGAGCGCGACCCGGTCGGACGCGGCGACGATCTCGGCGGCGGTGGGGACGTAGCTCTCGTGAGCCACCCGCGCGCCGGGGTAGTAAACGAGTCCGACGGTCGACGCCGTCACCGGTCCGTCGCGGACCGCGGTCCCGACCGCCGTCCGGTCGACGGTTATGTCCGGGTCCGCCTCGACCGCCGCAACCGCGTCCGCGTCCGGTCCCATACCGGCGGCGAAGTACGCGGCGGCGCCGCCGCCGACGATCGCGACGAAGAGGACGATCGCACCGCCGGCGACCGCGAGCCGCCGGGGTCCGGGGAGTCGGTGAGCGATCCCCTCCGCTTCCCTCACGGCGTCGGCGCGGCCTTCTGGAGGGCCGTCTCGGCGATGTTCCCGCCGTAGTCGGCCGACCGGAGGACCGAGTCGACGACGAGCCCGAGCAGTTGCGCGCGGGTGGGGTCGAGGTCGCGGAGGACCTCGTCGATGGACCTGACGCGCTCGTCGATCGCTCTGACGCCGGTTCTCGCCTCGTTCGCTCGTCGGGTAGCCGCCTCGGTGTCGTCGTCGAACAGCGCGTCCATCGCGGTGTCGATCACGTCGACCGCGTCGCCGTGGAGGTCGTTCACCGCCTCCACGACGTCGTCGGGAAGCGGGTCCTCGATGTTCAGGGTCAGGTGCGCGATCTTCGTCGCGTGGTCGCCGATCCGCTCTAACTGGCGAGCGCTGGAGTGGTAGTCGAAACACTCCTCGCGGGGGAGCCCGAGCTCCTCGGCCGCCTTCGGCGTTCGCAGCGTCGCGCGGAAGATCCGCGAGACCACGAGCCACAGCCGGTCGAGGTCGTCGTCGCGGCCGATCACGTCGCGCGCGAGGTCGTGGTCGCGGTCGGCGAGCGCGGTGATCGCGTCTTCGAGCATCGACAGCGAGATCAGCCGCATCCGCGTGACCGCGTTGTGGATCGAAAGCTCGGAGGAGTCGAGGAGGTCCTGGACGACGACGCGGTCCCGCGTCTCCTCTAACACCTCTAGGCCGACGAGACTCTGGACCGCGTCGCGGATCGTCGAGCGCTGCTCGGTGGTGATCTCGGCCGCCTCCAGTTCGATGACGTCGAAGCCGCTGACGTACATCGTCGTCACCGCCCGCTGGAGTGCCTGCCCGGACAGGTCCGCGATGTCGAGCGTCCCCCGCATCCGCTCGTCCTCCGACCGCGGGGTGAGAAACAGGGAGTCGCCGTCGGGGTGGAACTCGATCTCCGTCCCGGCCTCGACGTCGTTCTCAGTCGCCCACGTCTTCGGAATCGAGACGGTGTACGTCGAGCCGCCGGTGACTTGGACCTTCCGCGTTTCCATACCCGACCCTCCGGAGCGGAACACCTTAATTTTGATCAAAATATATACTGCCGAACACTGAGCGAGACGTCTGTCGTCAAATAGCCCGCAAAACGGCAGTGGAGAATGCCTAGGGCCGATAAATAGAGAAGTAATTTTACTATATATACCTACACTTCAGTATGGATACGACCGGCGTGTTTTCTCGGTGTCGTCTCAGACCACGCGGTTACGGAGTTCGTCGCCGGCGTTCAACCGCGCGACGTTGTCGGCGAGGATATCCGCGACGCGTTCGTAGTACTCGGGGGTGTGGCCGGCGTTGTGCGGCGTGATCGTCGCGTTCGACAGCCCCCACAGCGGGTGGTCCTCCGGGAGCGGCTCCGGGTCGGTGACGTCCAGCGCCGCGCCGCGGATACGGTTGTTCCGGAGCTCCGTCACCAGGGCATCCGTGTCGACGATTGGCCCCCGAGCGATGTTGACGAGGACGGCGTCGGCCCGCATCGTCCTGAGCGCGTCGGCGTCGACCAGCCCCCGCGTCGTCTCCGTGAGTGGACAGGCCAAGACGACGTACTCCGCCCCGGTGACGGCCTCGTGAAACTCGTCGAATCCGTACACATCGTCGGTCGGCCCGCCCTTCTCCGGAGAGTAGCGGACGCCGACGGTGTCGACGTCGAACGCCTCTAAGCGGTCGACGACGGCCCGTCCGATGGCGCCGAGCCCGACCACGGAGACGGTCGAGTCGTACAACTCCGTCGTCTCGTAGGTGCGCCACTCCCGGCGGGTCTGCTGCCGGTACGCCCGGTGGAACTGTCGCGCGTGCGCGATCATCGAGCCGACGACGTGTTCGGCGATATTCGGTCCGTGGACGCCCGAAGCGTTCGTCACGGCGATTCCGTGGTCCGCGAGCAGGTCGCGCGGCAGGTGGCCCGTCCCCGCGAACACGCAGGCGAACAGCTCCAGCTCCTCCGCGGCGGCGAGCAGCTCCTCGTCGACGTTGAGCCCGACGGCGACCCGCGCCGTCCGGATCAGCTCCAGTTCCTCCGCGGGCGTTCGCGCTCGCGCGACCGTCGCGTCGGGGAGCCGCTCGCGGATCGCCGACGCCAGTTCGTCGGGGCCCAGCCCGTGGATCGTCTGTCGAAGCACCAAGACGTCTGGATCGCTCATGGGGGCTGTCTCGCCGGGACCGATAAAAATGGTGTCAGTCGCTCGGTGACCGGCGGAGCGCCGAACCCCGTCAGGGCGGGCTACGACAGCGCCGCGTCGAACGCCGCCCGGAGGTCCGCCTTCATGTCGTCGACGTGTTCGATCCCCACCGACACCCGGATGAGGCCGTCGGTGAGCCCGGCCGCGATCCGCTCCTCACGCGGGATGGCAGCGTGGGTCATCGCGGCGGGCTGCTCGATCAGGCTCTCGACGCCGCCGAGCGACTCCGCGAGGGTGAACACCTCCGTCTCGCTTACGACCGTCGACGCCTCTTCGAGGGTGCCGTCCAGCTCGAACGACAGCATGCCGCCGAAGTCGTCCATCTGCGCGGCCGCCAGCTCGTGGTCGGGGTGCGACTCCAACCCGGGGTAGTAGACGCGCTCGACCGCGTCGTGTCTCTCCAGCCACTCCGCGAGCGCCATCGCGTTCTCGCAGTGTCGGTCCATCCGGACGGGGAGCGTCTTCGTCCCGCGGAGGACGAGGAACGCGTCGAACGGGCCGGGCGTCGCGCCGACGGAGTTCTGGTAGAAGCCGAGCCGCTCGTCCAGTTCCTCGTCGTCGACGATCAGGGCGCCGCCGATGGTGTCCGAGTGCCCGCCGAGGTACTTCGTCAGCGACTGGGAGACGATGTCGGCGCCGTGTTCGAGCGGGCGCTGGAGGTACGGCGTCGCGAACGTGTTGTCGACCGCGCAGAGCGCGTCGCCCTCGTGGGCGATGTCGGCGAGCGCGCCGATGTCGTTGACGTTCATCAGGGGGTTCGTCGGCGTCTCGACCCAAACCAGCTCGGTCTCCTCGCGCATCGCCGCCCGGACCGCGTCGTGGTCGGTCGTGTCGACGAACGTGGTGTCGATGTCGTACTCGTCGTACACCTGCGTGAGGATGCGGTGGGTCCCCCCGTACACGTCGTCGCCGGCGACGACGTGGTCGCCAGCCGAAAGCAGGTTGAGGACGGTGTTGATCGCCCCCATGCCGGAGGAGAAACAGCGCGCGTGGCTGCCCGACTCCAGCGAGGCGAGGTTCGCCTCCAGGTCGCTCCGCGTCGGGTTCCCGGTCCGGCTGTACTCGTAGCCGCGGTGGTCGCCCGGCCTGTCCTGCTCGTAGGTGGAGTTCGCGTGGATCGGGGTCATCAACGCCCCCGTCTCCGGGTCGGGCTCCTGTCCGGCGTGGATCGCGAGGGTCTCGAACCGGTGCTCGTCGGGGGCGCCGGCGTCAGGGTCGCTACCGGCGTCGTCGCCGTCGCCGCCGTTCTCGGGTGTATCGCTCATGGATACGCGTCGTCGCCGAGGAAAGTGATTCTTCCCATTCGGGCGGCCGGGGAGGTAGCGACGCGCCGCTCAGAGAAGGAGACGCGCCGCTCGCGGTGATGATGGATGCTCGGTCAGGGATTTGAACCCTGGTCGTCGGCTGACTTCCGAACCGGCGCCGAGGCGCCGCGTCCGCCGAAAGGCCAACATGATTGGCCGGACTACACCAACCGAGCGTGAACGATGCTTACGTCGGGGACAATTTAACTCTTCTCAACTCCCCGCAGCGTGCGACGGTGACGCACGCAGTCGGTGCGGAGGCGAAACCGTTACTCGTCGACGTCGACGCGCTCGATCTCGACGGCCTCGCGGGGGTCGTCGTTGCGCCCGGTCGGCACGCCGCCGATCTCCTCGACGACGTCCATCCCGTCGATGACATGCCCGAAGACGGCGTGCTTGCCGTCGAGGTGCGGGGTCGCGTCGAGCGTGATGAAGAACTGCGAGCCGTTCGTGTTCGGGCCGGAGTTCGCCATCGACAGGATCCCGGGTCCGTCGTGGGTGAGGTCGTCGTGGAACTCGTCGTCGAACTCGTAGCCGGGACCGCCGCGGCCGTTCTCCATCGGGTCGCCGCCCTGGATCATGAAGTCGTCGATGACGCGGTGGAAGACGATGCCCTCGTACAGCGAGTCGCCGCGGACCTCGCCGCTCTTGGGGTCCTCCCACGTGTTCGTCTTGGGCGCGGGCTCCGCGTCGGCCGCGGGGTCGTGACGCGCCAGCCCGAGGAAGTTCTCGACCGTCTTCGGCGCGCGATCGGCGAAGAGCTCGACGACGATGTCGCCGTGGTTGGTCTGAAGCGTCACCTGCGGGTTGTCGGGATCGGAAACCTCTCGTGCCATGTCCGCAGGGAAGGGCGCCCGTCGGAAAACCCTGCCCATCCGCGCGGGTCGTCCCCGGCCGCGAACACCGCAGTTATAAGCGAACGCCGCGGACGCGTCGACATGAGTTCGACCGCGGTCCTGACCGTCGCCGCGCTCGTCGTCGGGGTGACGGTCGGCGCGCTGTTCGCATTCCTCCGCGTTCCGATCCCCGCGCCCCCGGAGCTGCCGGGCGTGATGGCGATCGTCGGCATCTACCTCGGTTTCAAGCTCGTCGGCTACGCCGGCGTCGGGTTCGACCTGCTGGACGCGCTCGGGCTGTGACGTCCCCGCCCCGGACCACCGACGGCCGGTATCGTTTTCCGGCGGGCGCGAGCAGTACCGCGTATGTACGACCAGATCCTCCTCCCCGTCGCACCCGGCGGCGAGGCGAACGACGCGATCCCGCACGCGGCCAGCCTCGCCGAGCGATACGGCGCGACCGTCCACGTCGTCTCGGCCGCCGACACCGCGGTCGACACGCTCGCCGGGCCGCGGACGGGCGCGTTCTCCGACCGCCTCGTCGACGCGGCCGAGGAGCGGGTGGAAGCGGTGACCGCGGAGCTGGAGGAAGCCGGCGTCGAGACGGTCGGCGACGTCGTCCGCGGCGAGCCGCTGGACGTCATCGAGAACGCGATCGAGGACGGCGCCGACCTCGTCGTCATGCCGAGCCACACTCGACAGGGGATCCGACGGCTGCTCCTCGGGAGCGTCACCGAGAAGGTCGTCCGCGTCGCGTCGGTACCGGTGGTGACCGTTCCGATGACCGAGCCGACGGACGAAGGGGATCGGGAGCCGGCGGATCAGGCGGATCGAGAGCCGGCCGACGACGGCGACGCGACGGGCGGACGCGGAGCGTCGGACGGGCAGTGACGGCCGCGCCGAGCGAACGCCCATGACGGACGCGTCGAACGGCCGCGAGACCGTCACGCGCGCCTTCCGGGTCGCGTACGACGGGCGAGAGTACGCCGGCTTCCAGCGACAGCCGCACGCCGAGACGGTGGCGGACGCGCTCCTCGAAGCGCTCGCGGACCACGGCGTCGTCCAGCGCGGCGACGGGGCGACCCACGCCACGCCCCCCGGCTACGCCGCGGCCGGGCGGACCGACGCCGGCGTCTCGGCGGTGGCCCAGACCGTCGCCTTCGAGGCGCCGACGTGGCTCACCCCCCGCGCGTTCAACGGGCACTTACCGGGATCCGTCCGCGTGTGGGCCGCCGCCGACGTCGGAGAGGAGTTCCACGCGACGCACGACGCGGTCCGCCGGACCTACCGGTACCACCTCTACGCCCCCGCGGTCGACGGGGGCGGTTCGACCGACGCCGCGCGATCGGATCCCGAACACGCGGTCGACGACGACCGACTCCGGGACGCGCTCGCGCGGTTCGACGGCGAACACGACTTCCACAACCTGACGACAGACGAGACGGGCACGGTCCGCGACCTTGACGCGCGGGCGACCCGCGCGGGCGACGCGCTCGTCGTCGAACTCTCGACGGACGGGTTCCCGCGGGCGCTCGTCAGGCGGGTCGTCGCCGCGGTCCGGGCCGTGGGTCGCGGAACGGCCGACCCCGCATGGATCGAACGGCTGCTCGCCGCCGACCCGATCCCCGGCGAGCGGGGGGTCGGCCCCGCGCCGCCCGAACCGCTCGTGCTGTGGGACGTGCGCTACCCCGACGTGACGTTCGAGGTCGACCGCGAGGCCGCCCGGAGCGCGCGGGTCGCATTCGGCGAGCGACACCGCGACGCGCGTCACGCCGCCGCCGCCACCGGCGCGGTCCGCGACAGGCTGTTCTCGGCCGCCGAAGAAGAGTGAGCTCGGCGGCCGTGGAGGGACGATCCGGACCGCCGAGGCCGCGGCCGTCAGGCCGCCGATCCGCCCGCCGGCGTCTCCATGCCGTCGACGCGGACCAGCAGGGTGTTGCCGTCGACGTTCGTCGCGTCGACCACGCCAGAGAGCCGCAGCCCGGTGGCGGGCGTCGGCCCGACGGTCACGTGGTCTCCCGCGTCGAACGGGCCGACGGGACCGCGGATCACGAGTTCGGCGCGACACAGTTCCGGATTGGCGACGCTCGACAGGTCTATCTCAGCGACGGTGACGTCCTCGACGGGGATGCCCTCGCGCTCCACCGGGGTCGTCGCGGCGTCGTCTAGCCGCTCGATGTCGAGGGCGTCGTACGCCCCGTCGGTCGGGATGTATCCGCCGTCCGGCCCGGCGACGCCCTCGACGAGTCCGAGGGTCCGGAGGCTACCCATCCGGTTCCGGACCGTCCCCGGGTTGCGGTCGATCGCGTCAGCGATCTCTCGCCCCTGTACTGGGTCGTCCCCTCCTTCCGCGAGGTTCACGAGCGCAGTGAGCACCCGGCTTTGACTTGAACTCAACTCGATTTCTGACATACACAATTCGATGCGCAACTTCCTCATAAATGTTGGTATATAACGTCATTATATGCTTACGAGACCCACTAAACCGTATTATTTCTGGAAAATACTGCGATTACTACTTCAGATATGCGGTAACGGAAAAACAACCTCTCGCTAGATACTATTCTCGAATATTTTTAATTCTTGTCCCAGTTGAAGTTCTTTATTTTTGTAATTATGGTCGATTGTGCGCCGTTCAGAGTAACTTTGTACTAATTCCTTATACTATCTACACCGCAAGTATTTACCGCCGAAGCCGGAAGCGGCGGGCAACTGATGACGAATCAACGCGACGTTTGTCACCGCTCGCAGGGACACCCCGTCACTCCGCGACGGCTCACCGGCGGTGTAAATCGGCAGAGAACGCGGACGAGGGACCAAGCGGAGGGCGTCGATGGCTGACCGCGAGTCGGCGTTCGAGTCCGACGGGGCCGTCTCGGCCGGTCGGTCGGCGGAGGCGGGTGCCCGACAAGTGACTCGGTCCGATCCGAGCTCCGAGTCGCTGCCTCGCGCGCTGCTCCCGGACCGGGATCCCGCGGTCGAACGCGACCGCGTCCGGTCGTTCCTCGCCGAGCGGGTCGACGCCGCGGCCGCCGACGGCGTCGTGGTGAACATGAGCGGCGGGCTCGACTCGACGGTGACCACCGCGCTCGCCGTGGAGGCGCTCGGTCCCGAGCGCGTGTACGGGCTGATACTCCCGTGTAACAAGGTCGGCGCGCCCCACGCACGGGACGCCGAGGCGCTCGCGGCAGCGCTGGGCATCGAACACGACACGGTTCACCTCCAGCCGCTGTTCGCGCAGTTCGGCGCGGTCGTCCCCGATCGCTTCGACCTCCACGACGAACCGGTCCGATCGGGGAACGCGGTCGCTCGGCTCCGGATGACCGTCGCCTACCTCGCCGCCAACGCGACGAACCGCCTCGTCTGCGGCACCGCCAACCGGAGCGAACTGCTCTTAGGCTACCTGACGAAACACGGTGACGGCGCGGCCGACGTGTTCCCCCTGGGACACCTGTACAAGTCTGGCGTCCGTGCCCTCGCGGCCGAACTCGACGTGCCGGAGTTCGTCGTCGAGAAGCCACCGACGGCCGGGTTCCTCCCGGGCCAGCGGGACGCCGACGACCTCGGGGCGCCCTACGAGGTCGTGGACCCCGTCCTCCACCTCGGCGTCGACCGCGGACTGGACTCCGAGTCGGTCGCCGAGCGAATCGCGGCGACCGTCGCCGAGGTCGACCGAACTGCGGACGACGACGGCGGCGAGGGCTCCGCTGCCGCCGTACTCGCCGGGATCGACCGCGACCTCGTCGCGGACCTGCTCGCCCGCCACCGCGCGACGGCGCACAAGCGACTCCCGCCGCCGACGCCAGACGGGGACATGGAGTGACCGAGCGGTCGGGACCGGCCTACGCCGCCCCGTTCAGTCCCAGTCGCTCGGCCAGAGGTCGGCCGCGCGCATCCCCGTCTCGAAGTCGGCCTCGCGGAAGGCGGTCACGAGTTCGTCGCGATCGAGGCGGGGGAGGTCGCGCTCGGGCGCCGCGAACTCGGCGACGAGCAGGGCGGTCAGCATCGCGTGTTCGCGGACGTTCCGGTCGTCGACCTTGTCGCGGGTGTCCGCGTGGGTGTGGCCCCACCCGCGCCCGCGGTCGCCGGAGTCGCTGTGGAGCTGGAGCGCCGGTACGCCGCGGCGCACGAACGGCCACTGGTCGGAGAACGGGTGCGGCTGCGCGTCGACCTCGATCGGCTGGCGCGTCGCGGCCGACACCGCTTCGGCCACCGACGCGGCCGCCGTGGAGGCGTGTGCGAGCGCGATCAGGTCGCGGAACCGTCCCGCGCCGTCGACGTTGACCACGCCCTTCACGGAGTCCAGATCCACGCGCTCGGCGAGGTGTTCCGCGCCGAGCAGGCCGACCTCCTCGGCGCCGACCGCGACGACATCGACGCCGAGCGGGAGGTCGGCGCCCGCGATGATCTCGGCCGCGGTCGCGACCGTCGCGATGCCGCAGCCGTTGTCGAGCGCCCCCTCCGCGATGTCGTGGGCGTCGTAGTGAGCGAGCAGGAGGACGCGCTCGTCGGTGTCCGGACCGGCGCGACCGATCACGTTGCGGCTCTCGCCCGGCGTCGTCGACGCCTCGACCGACAGCTCGGCCTGCGCGACGGCGCCGGAGCCGCTCGGTCCGGCCCCCCCGCCACCGACCGCGTACTCGCGGAGCCACGCGCCGGTCTCCTTCGAAACGCCGACCGCGACCGCCTCGGCCTCCTCGCCGAACGTGAGCGACCCGGTCGGCGGCAGCTGCCCGTCGAGGTGGTTGACGAACACGAAGCCGACCGCGCCCGCGTCGACCGCGTAGCCGAACTTCTCCATGCGATGGACGAACCGCCCGCCCTCCGGGGTGGTCGTCGAAGCGACCGCGATCCGGCCCGCCACGTCGCGCTCGTCGATCTCCACCGGGGTGCCGTACCCAACGTCGACGAGTTCGCCCGAGACGCTGCCCCCCGGCGAGTACGGGAGCGCGAGGGCTTCGAACGACCGCGTGGTCGGCTCGCCGCCCCGACCGGAGACGGTCACGTCGAGCGACGCCGACCCGCGCTCCCACGCCGGGAGGTCGAACGGCTCCGTGCGAACGTCCGCGAGCCCCGCGCGCTCGAAGGCGTCGGCGACGAGGTCAGCGCCCCGGGCCTCGCCCTCGCTGCCGGCCATCCGGCTCCCGATCGCCGTGAGGTCGGTGAGGAACCGCCACGGCTCGTCGTCGGTCCACGTCGATCCGAACGCGGGGGCGAGTTCCGCGGCGCGGTCGCGCACACGGTCGACCGCGTCGGTTCGCCTCTCGGTTGCTGCGTCCTCGGCCATGGGCGTGCCTCCGTCGGTGACGGCTTAAGACTGTGGCTCGCGGCACTGGGCGGCGGCGAAGTGAGCCCCGCCCGGTGAAACGCTACGTTCAAGTGGGACGGTCGGGTATCTCAATTTGAGCACCGTTGGTCCAGTGGTAGGACATTAGCTTCCCAAGCTAATAGCCCGGGTTCAATTCCCGGACGGTGCATCCGGACGCTTACGCGGCTGTCTTCCGCATTTCCCGCGGCGCTACAGCGTGAAATGGGTCACTGAAGCAGTACGGTAACACCGATACTCTCCTGTTTGGCCCCGTACCGAACGATCACTCCCTCTCCGGGCACTGATCCCGGGTTATACCGCATTTATACACACGTTCGTTTAAAAATAACCGACCGCGGATCTGCGGTGAACACCTCCAAAGTCCCAACCGGGAGGACGACGCACGCTCGCTTCGCTCGTTCCTGCGGCGCTTGCGTCGCCTGCGTCGTCCTCCCGGCTGCCCTTTTGAGATCCCCCGCACCGCGCCCCTCGCCGACCTCGTCAGTCGCCCTCCGCGTTGCTCCGGGCGAGTGACTCCCTCGCACGCGCTCCTCGCGGCCGCCGGTGCGGCCACTCGGAGGCGCGCGCTACCGCGGTACTCCGGACATGTATAAGCAATCGCCGCGGCGACGCGTGTCGGTTTAGATACCTCGTCGCCCGGGCCGCTCAGAAGATGTTCGCCTGGTCGTACACTGAGATGCCGGTGTCGGTGATGTCGTACGGCTTCGTCTCGCGGGAGTGGTTCGCGTCGCGGATCTTCTGGATCTCGACTGCGAGCCGCGTCTCGCGGAAGTCCGACGCGCGGACGTACTGGAGGACGAAGACGGCGTCCGTCAGGTACTCCACGATCCCGTGTCTGGACGCGTACTGCGTCTCCTCGCTCGCCTCCGATGTGAGCAGGGTCGTCACGCCCGCCTCCTTGAGCGAGCGCGTGAAGCCGAACACCTCCGAGCGGCGCTTCGCGGGGTGGTCGTACATCATCTCCAGCAGCGAGACGGAGTCGAGCACCAGCCGGTCCGCGTCGAACTCGGCGATGAGCCGGACGAGGTCGTTCCGGATCGACGACAGCGAGTTGGCCATCTCGATCGGGTCGATGGCGACGACCGCGAGGCGGTCCTCGGCCGCGTGCTCGCGGAACGACCACCCCTTCTCGGCCGCCGTGTCGAGGATCGACTCCCGGGTCTGTTCGAGCGTAATGTAGATCCCCTTCTTCCCCGATTCGAGCGCGTGGTTGAGGAACTGGAGCGCGAACGTCGTCTTCCCGGTTCCGGCGCCGCCGATGACCGACAGCAGCGACCGGCTGGGGACGCCCCCGAGGATCATGTCGTCGAGCCCCTCGATCCCGATGTCGGTCCGCTCGATCTCCGACTCGAACTCCTCCGGGTCGACGTCGAAGTCGGTCGTTCCGCCGCGTTCTCCTGTCCGGCCGTTGCGTCCTCCGGCTCGTCCGGCGCGTCATCCCGCTCTTGCGCATCATCCGACTCCCCGGGCCCGCCGTCGGATC
>NZ_SGTV01000044.1:0-20383 GCF_005435035.1 Halorubrum sp. SD690R
AACTTGATCAAGAACTTGGGAACCGCCTGTTTGACACACTCGACGATCTCCGTGAGGCTGCTCTCTCTGCACTCGACCGGGTCGAAATCCCAGATGTGTTTACGTATTTATGTCCGTGAGTATGAATACTAAGGCGATGTGTACACCTCTCCGACAAGAAGATTAGATATTCAGACGACGCATACAGCGACTATCGCTGATTCGCCTGCTATACCGCCCACAGTCAGGCGCCGAATCAGCTATCGGCGAGTACGAACAAGCGACACAGACAATCACATATGTTTTTCCTGACCAGCCGTGAGATGCGTTTTTGAGGAGTCAAACGTCGAACGCACTGATCATCGCGATTGTACTCGGTGGAGTATTCACCCTCTTTCGCAACAGTTTCCTCCATGAGGAAAGTCAGAACCCAAGATAGCCGGTCAAGCGTCGATTGATTTTTATAAAACGGTAGCAAACGCACAAACGCTGATGCCCTCCACAAATTTACGGGGACAAATCTACTTTGAGGGCCGAACGGGGGCATCAGCGTTTTATACGCCGGTAGTATGCTCTTGATCGAGAGCGTTTAGACATATGTGGTAGGGCATTATAGAACGGTTGGCATACCTTCTTTTTGCCCTCTCGAATTGTTCAATACAAGGAACTCACATACCGCCCAACCCGTAGATTTGCTTGCTACCTATCGAGAACGTCGTGCGAGATACAGAGGTTGTAGTCAGCATTACAGCGATGTTTGCTTCACGCCGAAACCGCTGAACCCTCCGCTCACCACGTGCGTGCGGATTGAGTTATCAAGCAACACATGGTGAAGTCCGGAGTTGGATAATAACTGTCCATATCGAATGACTGTTGGTGTTGCTCTTCTATCTATTCGGACAGATTGAGTTCCGCGAACAGGCGTGTGGTAATGATTTGTTCGACGATATCAAGCAACTGTGCATCGTCGGACGTGTAGTCAGCAAAGAGACCGAGCGGGATTTCACCGCCCGCGACGTCCTGATGACCACCGCCACTCCCGACATCTTCGAACGCCTCATCCAGTACATCACCGACGTTCACTCGTGCATCTGGTGACCGAGCACTGATCTGAATTGCGTCGTTGACGAGTCCAAACACGATGGCGGTCTGAACGCCCTCAAGTCTCACCAGATAATCGACGGCCTGTGGGAGCGCATCCCGTTCGGTCGTCCGGCCAACGTGAGAGATAAGTACCGCTCCATTTATAATTCGATTGTCAATGGCGGTTGAGATCGCGTCGAGAGTTCCCCCAGACACTGACGGCGAGGAAAGCTGGCGGACCATCTCTTGATCCGCGTACTCGTGAAGATATCCCGACGCATCGTACTCTTCAGAGGTCGCTCCGCGGAGGAAGTCGAGGGTGTCAGAACGGATAGCAAACAGGAGTGCTGTCGCGAGATCCGTATCCAGATCAATGTCGAGGGTGCGCACATACTCCGTAAGGATCGTCGCAGCTGCTCCTAGTTCCTCACGATGATCGACAAACCGAGCGTCGATATCCTCGGCAGGATGGTGGTCGATCACGATATCGACGGCCGTGTCCGGAGGAACCGTGTTGTTCTCGCCTGGGATGGAATGATCAACGAATGCAAGTAACGAGTCCGGCTGACGGTTCTGGACAGTTGCCGAATCGAACGATTGGAGGTCGATGTCAAGGAGATTGACGAACGCTCGGTTTTGTTGGTGGGAAATCTCGCCACTGTAGAGGATCTGCTGTTCGTCGATGCCAGCCGCAGCCGCGATCCGGCCCAATGCGAGTGCGCTCGCGAGACAATCCGGGTCGGGATTATTGTGGCAGACGATGTTGAGATCGCTGCCCCCCTCGAGAAGGCCATCCAGCTGTTGTGGCTGACTCATACGCTCATATCTACAATCTCTGTACAGTTACAGTACAGGATATATCAAGACAAGTGAGTCGTATAGCAGTCATACAGGAGAGGTCGAGTACAAGATACGCGCTGTGTATCTCGCACAGCTATTGGAATATCTCTCTGATCAGGCAGAATTCTCGGCACTCAATGCGCACGCAAATTCCCAGCACATATTCATCTGTGTGGGTGTGAAATAAACACCGTGGCAACCGTTCTATGACTCCCTTAACACTGGTTAGGATATTGGTCGTGATTATTGTGCTAATTCTCCCACTCGGTAGCACGACAAACCCGCAACGGGCGTTTTCGGTTTCATTCAATCGATCTTGTAAACCAATGCCTTATGTAGAAATGCGGTGAATAGGGAAGGTAAATGTCACATAAGGCAGCAGGCATCGCTGACAAGTGAATCCTGAGCCCACGTCACGGTCGACATCGACCGTGGCCTGTCTGTCTATCTCGTCACGTCGCCAGTTGTAGAGCAGTACGGCTTACTCAGGGCTGAAACCACTAAGAAGGCGTTTCACTCTATGAGGCTTTCGGAGCCAGATTTATAACGATCGAATATGTATTTTTCGATAGGTGGTATGTATGGCCACACTAAGCTATGCGGGGGCAGAGTCGCACCACCACCCAGATAGCGACATTGAGACGGGTGAAACCGCAGTCTGGCCACTCGTTGAGTGCCTCGGTGGGAGCGTGGGGGCTGGAATTATTTTTCTCCTCTCCCTCCCAGTGTTAGCCGACCTCATGAGTCCGCTTGGAGCCCTGTCTCCAACTGGGCTCCTCGTCGTGTTTCTGTTCGCGTGGCTGTTCTTGTGGCTACTCATCGCTGTGACTCGCGAGCGAG
This sequence comes from Halorubrum sp. SD690R, assembly GCF_005435035.1. Taxonomy (NCBI): domain Archaea; kingdom Methanobacteriati; phylum Methanobacteriota; class Halobacteria; order Halobacteriales; family Haloferacaceae; genus Halorubrum; species Halorubrum sp. SD690R. The sequence goes on from NZ_SGTV01000044.1 coordinate 2,743, forward strand.
TCACCGACTGAGTAGTCACAGAACAAAGTATACACTATCTTCAGTCGAACACGTCGGTGAAGTCCCGAAGAATATCGTGTGACGACTTTCCATCAGCACGAGATGGGAGTGGATCCTCCCAGCATTTGACCTCGAGTGTTTGTGCATCCGATATCTGCTGCGGATCAGTTGTCACATTGAGAATTGCCGTGTGATAGATAGCGAGGAGTCGGTGATCATGGACACTCACGTGATCGATGCCAGCTCGATTCAGGACTGCTGGGATATCCGTGGGACTAGAGAGAGATACCGAGACGGTTGGAGAATCCGGGTCACCCATACCATCAATTCTCACATCAGACGGATAAACTACCTGTGCTGGAGAGCCTCGAGGAGTTCGTGTTGACCGTTAGGAGGGTGTCATAGAAGTCTTCTCACACCCACACAGGAATCGCTCAGTACAGGAGATCCACATACCGACACACAGTACAGACCTACCTACATTATGTCAGAAATCCCGGTGAGATACAGAGGTTGAATTCAGTGTGAGAGATATTAACGCGCCTGAATAAGAGCGAACGGAGAATGACTCTCCCCAGATATTGGTCCTGAAGCGCGTTGACAATATCAAATATCGATACGACTGGTAGAACCCGCCTCATCGGCTGTTATCTGACCGGTGCCAAATCGTTCGAACCCAGTCGAGTGCCGTATCATGCTGAGTGACGTACTATCCGGTGTCGTCACACCGACGATACGTTGTTCCGTTCGATAGGGCTCGTAATCGCTTTCGAGCAGATTCAGTACCGGCGGTGAGGGGTGCTGAGTCGTATTCGTCTTCACGAAGGTCTGAGAGTCGTGGCACGGCTTGGGTCTTAATCTCCAGTGTATGTGGGTTAGCCAGATACGCCTCTGGGTTCGAGGGCAACGTTGTAGATGAATTCATTTTGCTCGGCTGTTCGTTTGGAACGGACGTGTAGGTGACTCCGGTGCGGGTGAGAGCACGCTGAACCGCACGGTCACGGGCACGGGCCAGTTGTGAATGGTCTTTGTTCCACACGACTTGTTCGACTCCGATGGTCTGCGCAAGACGACCTACGACGTCGGTTGGGTCTCCGTGCTGTATCACGATATCACCGCCATGGCCTCGGTACCAATCTCGAAGTTCATGAAGAGAACCGAGCATGAACGCGACTCCTAACCCGTTGGCCCGTGACAAAATTGCGTCATCTAACACGAACACTGGCACCACACAGCTATTATTCTGTTTAGCAGCGGTGAAGGCGGTCGAAAGCGCCGGATTCGGACTTGGCTGAAGCGTACGGCGGTGCCAATACAACTGCATACATATCCATAGGGAGTTTCAATAAGAAGGGTTGTGGCGCCCGTGTATAGAAACGATTCAACCTGTTTGATGGACCTCCCACCTCCCGACTTAGCACACATCCGTGTAAGACACGTGCGCTGTATTCAGCAGCGCCTCTGGCATATCTTTAGCTTTTGTCAGAAGTTACATGCGCGACACAGAGGATGCAGTCAGCAATGGAACTGCGTTATTTTCTCCGTTAAAATCCAGAACCAACCGATAGAACGTGCCTGCGCATTGACTGCCGAAAATTCTGCCAGTTCAATGAGAGGTTCAGCTACCTGTGCGAGATACAGGGCACGTATGTAGGAAACCACTATTTGGCTCACAACTGGTGCTGATCTCTTTTATAAGTATTTACTATGAAGATAGTAATTCACATTTCCCACGTGTACTACTAACAAGCGCGGATCGACAGCGATGAAATCAGATCAAATCTATACAAGTACACGTGTTCCACGAGAAAAAACGAGACAAGTGGAACAGAAAGAAGAGGCAAAGAAATCGCCAACGCTGAAATCAGATCAGATCTATACAACAACACGTGTTCTACAAGAAAACACGAAACAGGTGGAATAAAAAAAGAGGCGGAAGAATTATTCTCAGATAGTGTACTGAGCGAATCGATCTATCCTGATTTCGTCACTGCGACGTGCCACATTCGCGCTGTGTATTCAGCAGGCCGTTACGAACATCAACGCAATCTGGTAAAAATCTCAGCAGTACACTCGCAAACGCATTCTATCGGCTGATTCAGATGTGAACTCGCGAAATAAATGTCGTGGTAGATCTTCTATGACACCCTAGGTTTAGTGGGAATTGCCTGATACACGGCTCCTGTGAACCACACAGCCGTTTTAGCTCACGAGACTTGCCCCAGTTATTTTTGCCTCTGGAAAATTCATCCGATATAGATGTCTGATAACTCCGACGACACTGGGGGAGAACGGGTCGTCTTCGCAATGCTCGTTGGAGTGACGTTCGGAGCGGCACTCGGAACGACAGTTCTCCAAGATATCACACAGGGAATTGTTGCTGGTGTCGTCGTTGGAACCCTCGCTGCTCTCGTCTTCCCAGCGTGGACAGACCGACTCTACAAAACGGTAACAGACAAACTCGGAGAATAATCCCCTACAGTGAACAATTCGAGAGAGCAAAGGGAGGTATGCCAACCGCTCTGTAACACCCTGACTATAGGCTAAAAAGAGGTCGCACTCGGCTGGAGACGTCCAAAAGCATCTGGCGTGTGGCTTGGCGCAACAATTCTTCAGAGTGGGCGCTAACATACCAACAATGACGGACGAGATCGACATCCCAACCGAGCCGCGGGCTGCGGTCGACGCACTAGCGACTCACCTAACTGCGACCGCAGATCGCCCAGTTCCGCCAGCGACGAACCGATGGCTCGGAGAAGCTGAAGCCGTCGCCCGCGATGCTACCAGTGACGATCTTGACACGCAAACCAGACGGAAACGGGTCCGCCAAGTTGCCACACTACTTGAGTCGGCTGATGAAACGGGCGACGTGGTCGCCGACCGCCACATCGAAGCAGCGATCGAGTGCTGTCAAGTCATTCTTGCTAACGAGTGACGGTAGCCTTGTATCGACGGAATAGCCCTCTCGCCACATGTTAAATACTACCAAGTAGAGAAACCGAATTAAATCACACAAAGTTATTCATTTTCGTTAAAGAAACCGTCATAAGTTACTAACGAGTGTTCTAGCGCACCACACTTATATTCGTAGTCTCTGAAGAATACTTTGATGAGTTCAAAACAAGACGATCTCAAAGAGACGAACACCGAGGCCCGTTTCGAGTTCAAGAAGGAGGAGAAGTCTGCCTTCCAGACCGAGAAGGGCCTCACCGAGGAGACGGTCCGCGTCATCTCGGAGGACAAAGACGAACCGGAGTGGATGCTGGAGCGCCGCCTGCGAGCGCTCGAACAGTTCCAAGAGATGCCGATGCCGACCGACTGGCCCGGTCAGCCGGACCTGAGCGAAGTTGACGTCGACGAGATCGTCCCCTACATTCGGCCGGACGTGGACGTGCGGGCGGGCGTTGACGACTGGACGGAACTACCGGACGACATCAAAGACACCTTCGACAAGCTGGGCATCCCCGAAGCCGAGAAGAACGCACTCTCCGGCGTCGGCGCCCAGTACGAGTCGGAGGTCGTCTATCAAAACATGCAGGAGCGCTGGGAGGAGAAGGGCGTCATCTTCTGTAACATGGACGAGGCCGTCCAAGAGCACGAGGAGCTCGTCCGCGAGCACTTCATGACCAAGTGCGTCCCGCCGAGCGACAACAAGTTCGCGGCGCTTCACGGCGCCATCTGGTCGGGCGGCTCGTTCGTCTACATCCCCGAAAACACCACGGTAGACATGCCGGTCCAGGCGTACTTCCGGATGAATAGCGAGGGGATGGGCCAGTTCGAGCATACGCTCATCATCGCTGAGGAAGGCTCGGAAGTCCACTACATCGAGGGCTGTTCTGCGCCGAAGTACTCGAAATTCAACCTCCACTGTGGGGGTGTCGAAGTGTTCGTCGACGAGGACGCCCACGTCCAGTACTCGACCGTCCAGAACTGGTCGAAGAACACGTACAACCTGAACACGAAGCGCGCCATCGCCGAGAAGGGCGGGCGCATGGAGTGGATTTCGGGGTCGATGGGGTCGAAGGCGACGATGCTGTACCCATCGACGATCCTGAAGGGCCGCGGCGCCTCCGACAACCACATCACTATCGCCATGGCCGGCGAGGGCCAAGACATCGACACCGGCGCGAAGGTCTATCATAACGCGCCCGAGACCAAATCCACCGTCGAGTCGAAGTCGATCGCGAAGGACGGCGGCCGCACCAACTACCGCGGTCTCGTCCACATCGCGGACGGCGCCGAGAACTCCTCGACGGCCGTCGAGTGCGACGCGCTGATGTTCGACAACGAGTCGACGTCGGACACGATGCCGTACATGGAGATCAATGAGTCGAAAGTCGACGTCGCCCACGAGGCGACCGTTGGCAAGATCGGTGACGAGGACATCTTCTACCTCCAATCGCGCGGGCTTGACGACGACGACGCCAAGCAGATGATCGTCTCGGGATTCATCGAGCCTATCACCGAAGAGTTACCCATCGAGTACGCCGTCGAGCTGAACCGGCTCGTCGAACTCGAGATGGAGGGCTCGCTCGGATAGTAGTTCGTCTGGACTACGCTACCCTTATCGAGAAATTCTCATGGCTATCGATCCACACTTCGAAGCGAACCGCGATGTCGCTGAGAAACATGAGGGGCACCGAGTCTGGGGGCCGGTCGACGAACCGGAACAGCAGGGAATCCACGGCACACACGTGGCTGTCGACTTCGATATCTGTATGGCCGATGGTGCCTGCCTCGAGGACTGTCCCGTCGACGTGTTCGAGTGGACAGATACACCGGGCCACCCCGAGAGCGACATCAAAGCCGATCCGATTAACGAGACACAGTGTATCGACTGTATGCTTTGTGTCGACGTGTGTCCCGTCGACGCCATCGATGTCGATCCCGGACGAGCGGGGCGCCTGTGAGGGGTGATTGAGGAACCACTTATGACCCTACCACTCCAGTGCTATCGGTGCGGGGCAGAGTATACCTATATCGGTAAGAGTCCACATTCCGGACAGTGCCCAGCATGCGGCTCCTCTTGCGTTCCGCCGGCTGGCAGTCTCACCGTCGTCAACAGCGTTCACTGGGAGAGTGCAAACGGGCTCGCGAAAGTCTGGGTCCACAGTGTGGATGAACGTGACCGACCGTTTGAATTCGAAGTCGCTGCACACGGTCGCCGTGGCAAGCTGGTTGCGATCAAAGTTGACGGCGTGCCGATTAACCCACAAGTTGACGAGACACTCGAAACGCTCCCACCGGCAGTGAAGGCCAAAATCGAAGCACAGGGAATAACAGACGTCGAGATTGCGACAGTCACGAACTCGAAAGCATGATACCAAGCCAGATTACGCAACGACCGACACCCGCGAGCATCGGCTCGAAGGATGTCCTCCTGCGTACGGTTGGAGGGGGAGGTTAATCCGATGAGTACCGACATCAGATTCACTGACTTCAAATCCGACAAGCAGCCAACGTGGTGTCCCGGTTGCGGGGACTTCGGCACCATGAACGGGATGATGAAAGCGCTCGCGAACACCGGGAACGACCCGGACAACACGTTCGTCGTCGCAGGGATCGGCTGTTCCGGGAAGATCGGCACCTACATGCACAGCTACGCACTCCACGGCGTTCACGGTCGCGCCCTTCCCGTGGGGATCGGGGCGAAGCTAGCGAATCCGAACCTCGAAGTGATGGTCGCCGGCGGCGACGGAGATGGCTACTCGATTGGCGCTGGCCATTTCATCCACGCGGTCCGCCGCAACGTCGATATGACATATGTCGTCATGGACAACCGCATCTACGGCCTCACGAAGGGGCAAGCCTCGCCAACATCGCGTGAGGACTTCGAAACCTCGACCACGCCCGAGGGGCCGAAACAGCCGCCGGTCAACCCACTTGCGCTCGCGCTGGCTGCCGGCGGGACGTTCATTGCCCAGTCGTTCAGTTCGGACAGCCAGCGCCACACCGAGATCGTTCAGAAAGCCGTCGAACACGACGGGTTCGGCTTCGTCAACGTCTACAGCCCTTGTGTGACGTTCAACGACGTCGATACCTACGACTACTTCCGAGACACGATTGTCGATCTCGCCGAGACAGACCACGATCCGACGGCTTACGATGACGCTACAGACATGATTATGGATGAAAATAAAGAGTACCAGGGTGTACTCTATCAGGACGAACACTCGGTTGCCTACGAAGAGCGTGAAGGGCTCTCAGACAATATGGCGGTCATACCCGACGGAGCTCCGGACAATGTAACGGATCTCGTTCGGGAGTTCTACTGATACACATGCCTGATTGTGCTACCTGTGGCGAGCATATTTCTGCTCAGTTTGTACAGGTGTTCGGCGACAAGGACGGCGTCGTTCTTGCATGCCCGTCCTGCTCGGCCAATGCTGGTATTGGAAAGGAAATACGACAGCGAACGGACGATATATGAAGATTCTCTCTCTATCGGGCCCTATTCGCTCGTATTGTCACGCCCATGGGCGGGATGAGCCGTACAAATTATCAAAGCAAGCGCGAGAACACTATATGAACCTAAATGACCTTTTCATTTGACACGACTTACAAAGAGTTAGACTCGGAGCTGTATTCGAGAGTGACACCGAAGAGTATCGCTCATCCCGAAATTGTGGTTCGTAACAACGAGCTATGTGCTGACCTTGGGTTGGATACAGCGAAACTTGATGCGAAGCTGCTAGCAGGTCAAGATCGTTTAGAAGAACCGATCGCCCAAGCGTATGCGGGCCACCAGTATGGGAGTTTTACCGTCTTAGGCGACGGGAGGGCAATGATACTCGGCGAGCACGTGTACGATGGGAGTAGATACGATATTCAACTGAAAGGGTCTGGTCGAACGCCCTACTCCGGAAGAGGCGATGGAAACGCAACTGTCAGCTCGATGCTCAGAGAGTATCTGTACTCGTATGCGATGCGGAATCTACACGTTAAAACATCGAGAAGTCTTGCGGTCATCGAGACTGATGATGTGGTCAACCGACGCCGGACAGAACCCGGAGCCGTCCTAGTTCGAGTAATGAACAGCCACATTCGGTACGGAACCTTCCAGTACGTCGCAGCCCGAGCATCCGACGAATTACAGCAGTTCACTGACTACGTAATTGACAGGCACTACCCGCAGCTACACAAAAAAGATCGTCCATATGTGGAGTTCTTTGATACAGTCATGCAGTCAGCGATCGAAATGGTTGTTGACTGGTTGCGTGTCGGATTCGTCCATGGCGTGATGAATACGGACAACATGAGTATCGATGGAGAGACATTTGATTACGGACCCTGTGCCTTCATGAATTACTATGACGAGGAGGCGGTCTTCAGCTCAATCGATAAGCACGGGCGATATGCGTTCGGCAACCAGCGACCTATCCTGCGGTGGAATCTCGAGCGGTTTGCGGAAGCACTCCAACCGCTGTGTACGCAGTCAGCGCTCACGTATGATGAACTCGAAGCCAAGCTAGACGAATTTGAGGCTCGATTTGATGCGCAGTACTACGCGATGATGCGGAAGAAGTTGGGAATTGGCTCAGATGGCGAGGAAGAGCTCGTCGATGAATTCCTAGAGTGGCTTCGCAAATCGAACGCAGACTACACCAATACGTTCCTCGAATTAGAGGCACCCAAGACGTTTGATGACCCGGTGTTTACAACTGCGGAATTCGAGCAGTTGAGGGATAAGTTGGCTGCTGTCGGCCTGAATGAGGAGTTGATGCAGGAGGTCAATCCGCGGTATATTCCCCGCAATTATCTAGTTGAAGAGTCACTGGATGAGTATCTCGAAACTGGAAAGCTATCCAAGTTCAAGCGGTTACTGACCGTATTGGAAACCCCCTATACGTCGAAGGATATGGGTTCGCAGTTCCAGCAACCACCGCCACGCGAGTTCGATGCCGAGTATACAACGTACTGTAACACGTGAGCAGACAGTGCTTCGAAGTGGGGTATCTACTCTTAGTTAGTGGTGTGATCCTTGTTGGAGAGGAGACGTGCGATCCGTTCGATGTACGCTGAGGCTGTTGGCGCGTTCGAGACGGGTGGATGGCTCTCGCTCTGTCAGCACAACCTGGCCGACATCCAGCGGTATACCTTATTATAAGCTTTCGCCGGCAGATATATCACGGTTGTTTGTTAATATCTAACAATCCACGTGAAGCGACGTGGTGGGAGACACTATGAACGGAATACAAGACGGAGTTGCGGTCGTCACTGGCGGTGGATCAGGAATCGGTCGACAGTCGTCACTTCGGTTTGCTGAGGCAGGAGCAAAGGTCGTTGTCGCCGATATCGACGAGGAGGGTGGCCACGAGACGGTTGAGATGATCACGAGTGACGGCGGCGAAGCGACGTTCGTCAAGACAAACGTCACCGACTCTGACGATGTTGACGCGATGGTACAGACGGCGCTTGACGAGTACGGCGGGCTTGACTTCGCACACAACAACGCCGGCATCGCAGATGAGGGTACTCGCCTAGTTGAATACGACGAGGCGCAGTGGGATCGGATGATCGACGTGAATCTGAAAGGCGTTTGGCGATGTCTGAAAGCCGAGATTCCAGAGATGATTGAACGAGGTGGTGGGGCTATTGTCAACACTTCCTCAGTCGCTGGCGTGAGTGCGAACGGGAGCGCACACTACGCGGCCAGTAAACACGGCGTTATTGGGCTCACTCGGCGGGCAACAGTTGACTACGCTGAGGATGGTGTCCGGTTCAACGCAGTCTGTCCGGGTGTCATCGACACGCCAATGGTCCAACAAGCGGGTGAGGACAACAGCGAAGAGATGGACCGCATCACTGCAGGTATTCCAGCAGGACGCCTCGGTGAGCCCCAAGAGATAGCCGATACTGTCGTTTGGCTCTGTTCTGAGGACTCTTCTTACGTGATGGGGCAGCCAATTATTGTCGACGGAGGGCTCCTTGTCCAGTAATTAAGCACATATCGCAGAGGGACTGTCATTACGGCGGCAACATGGTGCCCCCGTACACCGCAGTGCCGCCGCAATAGGGTTTAAAAAAGACCTTTCACACCCAGCACCGATCGCTCAGTACAGTTGGAACGCGTACCGCTACTGCCGCTTATAAACTACCTCGGTAAGTACCCCGAGGTACCCGCCTCAGTTATCCGTAGACCAGTCAGCACGAGGATCCGTGTGTAAAAAAGACAACCAGATCAACAAACCACTGGGTACACCACTAATACTGAGATGGGAGAGAGATGAGATCGTAAGAAGAGCGAGCGGGTGACCATACTCCTCGTGAAAATTGGTATAAAAACCGGTGATTACTGGCCTTCACGATAGGGAAGAGTTTCACCTCCCAGACGCTTATTATATTGATCTGCTGTCTGGAAGTTGTCGATATCGCTGAACCCTATCACATCCGCTCGTGCGTGTAAGCGTCTCAACTTTCCAAAGGCCGCACATTCATCCTGTCGAGGTCACAATCAGTAGATATGGACTTTTTTGATCGAGACCGACCGCGCCGTGAGTTCTTGAAACGCGTAGTCGCGATGGGTGGGGCTAGCGCACTGTCGGCCTGTCTAGCCCGGACGGAATCGGGGCCAGTTCCCACTGGTGATCCGAATGCGAAGCCTGCTCGCCAGCACGCGTGGCGAGACTACATCAGACGTGATGACGCCGGCAACTCACTACTTCCTGTCCATCAAGTGTTGTTATACCTGAACGTAGACGGTGAGGGCCCACCAACGGACGACCAGCGCGAGGCCGTCGCCACAGCGCTCGGGACGATCGATCGCGCGTACGAGTGGAGCCACGAGGGATTGCTCTACTCAATTGCCTACTCGCCCGCATACTTCGGCCGGTTCGAAGCGTCGCTGCCAGCGGCTGTGGACCTCCCCGCTCCGCAGTCACTGTCTGAGTTTGAAACACCAACATTCGATACACAAGACGCGGTCGTCCACCTTGCGAGTGACCGAGCTGATACGGTGTTGGCGGCAGAGGAGGCACTAACTGGCGAAAAAGAGCGTGTGAATGGTGTCGACGTCGAGGCGCGGCTCACAGATGCGTTCACCGTCGACTCCCGCCGCACCGGATTCGTTGGAGCGGGCCTTCCAGCACAGAATCAAGACGTCGCGGGCATCCCCGACTCGAAACCGGTCCCCGAAGACTCACCGCTATTTATGGGGTTCACCGCCGGCTTCGTCGGCAACCAAGCCACGGAAGATTACGTCACGCTGGAGGACGGCCCATTCGCCGGGGGAACGACAAAAGCAATTTCAAACATTCGGCAGCGACTTGACGACTGGTACCTCGAACAGGACCACGACGACCGGGTGGCGGAGATGTTCAGCCCGGTCCACGCAGAGCAAGGCCTCGTCGACGGCGTTGGTGCGAATCTCGGTGATAATAGCGGGATCGACGAGATCACAGATGATATCGTTGATCAAGCCCGTGAATATGCCCGAGTTGGGCATGCTCAGAAGGCGGCCCGTGCGAATCGAGACGTGGACGGGAACGTGCGACTACTCCGCCGGCACTTCGAGTCAACAGATGACATCGGCTCCGATCAAGAGGTTGCGAGTCTCCACTTCCCTTCGTTACAACAAGGCATCTCTGCCTTCGAAGATGTCCGTCGATCGATGAACGGCGTAGACATCACAGCGGAAACACCGGCTGTCCGTCAGCGGGTCAACAACGGCATTTTGGAGTACATCTTCACCCGCCGGCGTGGCAACTTCCTTGTTCCACCCCGTCGGCACCGGGTGCTGCCGTCGCCACGACCAGCGTAATCAACAGTCTATCGCCACCATCGCTACGCCGACTGCTGATCGTTGACGGTGAACTTGATGTCTTCCATTGCCCCGGTTTCACCACCGAAGGCCGTTTCATACCCCTCGTGACGCGCTGTCTGCGGCTGAAGCGTCGGCGAGAGTGTCAGCTTGTCACCGGACTGGACGGCGTCAACGACAGCGCCATAGTGGTAGCCAAGAGATGGGTCCAGCGTCCGAGTGAGCCGTTGCTTAGAGAGTATCTCACCGTCGCGAGTCTGTGCCGCTGAGAGGCTCATCGCCGGGATTACCATGCGGTTGTACTGTGACCGCGCTGAGACGGCGAGATACTGTCCCTGACCAACAACGCCTGCCGGAGGGGAGTCAAGCACCGTGGTCACGAAAACGGCCCCATCGGTACTGCCGGTGCCAACGACGCGGCCGGGGAGGACGTCTGCCCGGGGTGCAATCGAACTTGGGAGCATTTCCATCGCCATGGGGTCGACAGCACCGGGGGATCCAGCGTCCTCAAGCCGGCGAAAACTGATATTGTCTCGTTTCGATTCACTGTACTCAAATGGGATTCTCGCGGTTACAGGTTGTTCGAACCGGTCTTGAAATAAGTCGGTCCGTCGAGTCGATAAGCCACCAACACTAAGCCGGACATCGTAGGTGCCGTCCCCGTCAAGTCCGAAGTTTGCTCCGTAGTGAAAGCCCATTGGCTGTGACAGCATCGGGTAGATAGCCTCTTGAGAGATGAGTTCACTGTCGCGGTAGATCTCAACACTCAACCCCGTTTCAGGAAGGATCGTTTGGGTTTCAGAATCCCAGACGCTAGCCATCAGATGGATATCGTCGTCAGGCCCAATCTCGGTCAGCGACGTGGTTTCACCGTTGACGTTCCAAAATCGGTGGGCGTAGCTGTACATCAGTCCAAAGCCGTAATCGCCCTGCTCAGTAGTTCCAACCATCTGCATTCCCTCAACGTGGCCCGGCAAATAGATCCCGTTAGGACGATTTTCGACAATAGCAGGAGCACGCGGGGACCGAGAAGTAAGCTGGCCAGCGCAGCCGGCAAGGCTAGTGGCGGTGGCTACCCCGAGACCAGCTTCGAGAAATGTACGGCGATCCATGGCAATACGTACGGGAGAGACCGAAAAGTGGGTTTTGATGCCCTCCGCCGCCGACAACCGGGTGGAGCCATCAGGGAAACCGATCAGTTAGTAGGAGAGTTGTAGGCGATACATATTCCACCTATTGTGATCAATTCAAGTTTGTGTCGACAACAATGGATCATATACATCGCCTCCTAAGAATCCCCTCAAATTAGGTAACCCAAGAATAAAAAGGTATATCATGAACGTTTATTTACAAAGGAGAACATGTTAGCTACACCATGTCTGGTCCCCTGCTTGACGGGAAGACGGCTGTGATCACTGGTGGTTCGAGCGGCAACGGACGCTCTATCGCGGAGACATACGCCGCGGAGGGTGCGGACATCGTTGTCGCCGATATTCAGGAAGCACCACGAGAGGGTGGCACGCCGACTCACGAACTCGTCATCGACGAGTACGATGTCGACGCGACGTATGTAGAATGTAACGTGACGAATCTTGACGACCTCGAAACGGCCGTCGATGCCGCGGACAAATTTGGTGGCATTGACGTGATGGTAAACAACGCGGGTATCTTCCGCCAAGAGACGTTCGTCGACACCGACGAAGACGCCTTCGACCAGATGATGGACATCAACGTTAAGGGAGTCTACTTTGGCGCGCAGTACGCTGCCCGCAAAATGGTTGAGAACGGCGGTGGGAGCATTATCAACATGTCGAGCAACGCCGGTCTCGAAGGGAGTGCGGGCTTCGTCACCTACTGTACATCAAAAGGTGCGGTCCGACTGATGACGTACGCGCTCGCCGACGAGTTGGGGCCTGAGAACATCCGAGTGAACGCGATTCATCCGGGCGCTATTGAGACGGCAATGCTCAAAGAGGACGTCGAGATCGTCGGGACAGAGGCTGAAGAGGGTTATCGTCAGACGATCCCGCTACGTCGGCTCGGTCAACCAGAGGATGTTGCTGATGCCGCACTCTATCTAGCGAGCGACCTCGCATCCTACGTTAGTGGGGAGTCACTATACGTCGACGGTGGGATGACAAATTCCGGATAACTGAGCAGCGTCTCTGAATATTCGATTCATATAGAAAGTTCGACACAAAAGCAGAAGGCACATTCGTATTCAAATATTAACAGGTATTATAAAATTATCCACAAGAGTCTGATTTTATTTGGGATTCGATGAATTAGCTGTCAGGACGAGCATGCGGCATTGAGTGCCGAGAATTCTGCCAGATCAGGGAGAGATTCCGATAGCTGTGCGAGATACACAGCGCAAGTACCGTATGATCAACGTGTCCGTGCCTAGCTCAAGATAATCAGGGAGTCTCTTTGCTCCCTACTAAATAAGCTGGTATGATCGCGAGCAGTGACATCACAAACCCGATAATAGGAGTAAGTCCGAGGAAGTACGTGGTCATTGGCACATCAATTACACCGGTGAGAGACATGAACGCTACGTAGACTGGGAGTCCGGTGGTCATAACCAGAACGATAGTAGCGATCTTCCGCTTGTCTTGCTTAGTCAAATCCTGAGTGAGAGAGGATAGGTGAGCCATATTGCTCGATTCGCTCTCACCTGTATAGTTCTTATTCGATTGTCGAACACATACTACGAAGAATTGTGGACCGGCTTAACTCCATCCGATAGATACATTCTCTGTACCGAGCGGCTCACCGGTTAGTAATCGATCTCAATCAAGAGCGCTGTCAGTCAACCAGCATTCCTCGAGTGGCTCCGCTCTACAGACCGAGCGTTCAAACCGGTACGTGACCGTCTGGCCATCGGAGCCGGTGAGAGTAACTCGCTGTTGGGCCTGGTTCCCGGTCCGCTCAAGCGACTCAATCCGGGCTTCAACGTGGTCAATCATCGGCGCGTACCGGGGACTTTCGACCAACTTAATTAACCGATTGAGCGGACCGGTTGCACGGCGATTAGCCGGCGATGCGAAGTTGTACCCGGTCTTGATACCGGCGTTCTCGACCGGATCATCGTTGTCGGCGAACGCCTAAAGTTGTATCCGGACGACCTGCTCGGGGCCGTGCCTAGGGTCGGGTGTCGGAAGATCGGAGACAGGGTAATCAGGGTGTGACATGGGGTGAACCGGATGGGTAGCTGATATACTGGCTAGAAGCTATTGAGTTGGCCGTCCGTATTCGACCAATGCGCTGTATCTCGAAATGAATTCTTGACAGCTGTGAGTGCGCGAACGGATCTGAGTCTCCTGCTCGCAGTACAGTTCGTGAGCGGCGGTGCGTGTGTCGCGGTGGTATACTTTGGTTCGAGCAACGCCGTACCGTTTCAATTAGTTCGACACAAAGGCTGGGAGATCTACGGGGTACAGGTAGACACTACTCGGAGCAAATTGAACGCCTCGGGTCTTAATTCTGTGACTGTTTACTCGCTGGGATCACGATCTTTTTCAAGCTCTTTTCGACCGCTTTTCGCAATCGCAACGTTACACGACGTTTGATCGTGAATCCGTTCCGCGATTGACCCGGACCGATCTCGCCGCAGGTCGGACCGATCGGACAGTCCGAGACAGACCAGATCGCGTTGGTTAGTCGCGCGAGTAACCGCCGATTCGACGGTCTCGCCGACCAGTACTACCGTATCGTACTCTGTGGGCTCAAGATCGGCCTGTCGAGCGACTCTCGCAATTATCTCCTCGCCTCGTTCTACGGCGGTGTCACTCGCGTTTATCGATCCCCCGCTTTCCCCTCCGTTGGCCGACTGAACGTTGATCAGTGTCGGTCGTACGTTCTCCCCGCTAAGAGTCGCGAACTCCGCTGCTCGACGCACCGCTGTCGGAGCGTTCGGGCCCTCTCCGGTGAGTGCTACTACCTCGTCGATTGGCTGTTCTCGGAAGTTGGCTAGCGTCACGTCAACTGGCGCATCCGTGAGAAGCGCGTCCAGATTCGGCCCGAATGCATATTCACCTCGGCCGAACGATCCGCGCCAGCCGAGCAGAGCGTGGTCAGCCTCCTCCGATTCGAGAACCTCGAGGATAGTCTCGCTGACATTCTGGCCAACGACGGCACGAGTCTGGAGGGAGATATCTATCCTCTCCGCGATGCTGCGGGACGCCTCCAGTAATTCACGCTGATGGTCGAGACGCTCGACCTCAACGTTCTGTCGCGTGTCGTCGGCCACCTGTAGGACGTTGAGCGCGATGATCTCTACCGGTCCGTCCCCCGCGTTTGCGGAGGCGTTGGCCGCGGCGAGTTCCAGTAGCCCCTGCTGGGTATTCGGGTTCACGATGGGGACCACCACGGTGTACGTCGAGTCTTCCCCAGGAAGCGCGTCAGAGAGTAACCCTTCCTCAACTGCGTTGGTTCTGGCGTAAACAAAGTACCAGACCCCTCCGAGCCCGGTGATTCCCGCACCGACGAACTGGACAATCTGTGCCATCTGCGTGATGACGAATACCGACGCGAGCACGCCGAGAACCGGCACGATCGGGTACAGAACCTCCGGAATCTCGAAGTCGGGGTCGTACTCCGGCGGATCGGCCCGTCGGAACGTGACCAGCGCGACGTGGACGAGCGCGTATGTCACAAGGAAGCTGAAACTCGCCACCTCGGCCAGCAGTGCAACGATGGCCTCGACCTCCAACCCAATACCAATCAGCCCCGCTGTCACTGCTCCGGTCGCAACGACCGCTCGATGGGGGGTGTTGAATCGATCGTGGGTCTCGTTCAGCCAGTCGCTCATCAGGTTGTCCCGCCCCATCGCGAACAACACCCGTGAAGCTGCGAGGATTGAGGAGTTCGAACTCGAGATCGCCGCGATGACCGCTGCAAAAACGATGGCAACCACGCCGATCGACCCCGCAAACACAATTGCGACATCAGCGACAGGGACCAGCGACCCACCGAGCTCCTGATACGGGATAATACCAGTCGAGACGATCATAATAATCATATAGAGGATTGTCACCCCCACGACAGAGAGAACCATCGTCAGTGGGATGAGCTTGCCCGGCTCTTTGACTTCGCCGGCTACAGTCGCGATGATCTCAAACCCGAGGAACGTCACGAAAACGACTCCTGTTGTGGCGACAATTCCTGAGGGACCAGTCGGAGCGAAATCGACCAAATTCGCCGTCTCAATAAAGAAGAGTCCGACCCCGGTGTAAATCAACACGATGACGAACTCGGTGCCGATCATGATGTTCTGGGCACCACTGGACTCCTCGGTGCCATAGTAATTTACCCCGACGATGAGACCGAGGCCGAGGAGGCCGACCAGAACGATAAGCGCCCGCCCGTCCAGAAACGGGACCGATTCGACGATATACTGCCCGAATCCGACCATGTAGAAGGCGCTTGCAAACATCAGGCCGGTCCACATCCCCCATCCAACGATGCTGCCGAAGAAGCTCCCGAGTCCGCGGTTGACGTAGTGGTAACTACCCCCCGAAATTGGCATACCCGTCGCCAGTTCCGCCAGCGAAAGCGCGGCGAGTAACGCGACGAGGCCCGCGATACCGAAGGAGATCGAGCTCGCCGGACCAGCTCCTTCAGCCGCAATTGCAGGCAAAATAAATATCCCAGCGCCGATCATCGTTCCCCCGCCTAATGCCATCGCTTCGGTGAAGCCGAGCGTCCGATCGAGTTGGCTCTCGCTCACGTTATTTCTCCAGCATCGAAATGCTCCGGTCATGCGAAGCCATGGACGTATTTCTCACCGTTTGATCTCACAAATTGTAATGAGATGACAGCATATATACCCCGGGATGTGTACAAGGAGAAGTCGTAACGTCCCCTCTATTTAACCCGACTGGGAATCAGTGATAGAATATGGCTGAGGGTGATCCACAAAAAAGCGACGGAGATTCAACCGTGCTGATCCCGCTAAATGCCGCCGAAGGCGAGAACCTGCCGGTAGCACTAGTTGAGACGCTTTCGCCTCTACACATCGTCGTACTCGGCTACTACCCGGTCCCGAGTCAGGCAGCACCGGAACAGGTCCAGTCGGATCACGAAAATGAAGCGACCGCTGCAATCGAGGATGCGGTCTCTCAGTTCGCGGACCGAGGTGCCGAGGTTGAATCCGTTGTCGTCTTCACGCATAATAAAGACGAAACAATCGACCATATCGCAGCCGAGTACGATGTCGATGCGGTTCTGACGCCCAGTGATTATACTGAGGAACTTACCCGTGTGCTCGTCCCGGTGCGGGGCGATGAAAACCTCGATAACATCATCTCGTTTATTATTGATCTACTCCGACAGAGCAACATTGCGGCTACACTGTACAATGTCGCCGAGTCAGACGGAGAGGCGTCTCGCGGCGAGTTACTCCTCAGAGGTGCCCGTGATCGACTGGCTGAAAACGGGATCGATCCAAACCGCGTTGAATGGCAGGTTGACCGCGGGGAGTCACCGGGAGATGCAATCGTTACGACGGCTCAGGAGTACGATGTATTGATCGTCGGCGAGTCTGAACCGTCACTTCGTGAACGGATCTTCGGTCGAATAGCCGGTCACGTCGTGGATAGGGTAGACCAATCGGTGCTTGTCGTTCGGGATACCTAGCAGAGAACGTTGTACGCCGAAGGGATCAGGATACTGTGAATTTTCTAAACGATATGAAGTGGTCGCGCAACACCGTGCGCCGAACCTGTCCGGAGAAATAGCACATTTGACGGCTGATACTGTCAGCTAAATATGCTTTAGGTTAGAGTGTGATTAGCAAGTATGTCCACGCTTGACGCCGCCACTCTTGACGACCTCCGCGACGCTCTCGCGGAGGTCGAAGATAAAAAGCCGACACAGCGG
>NZ_SGTV01000045.1:0-19532 GCF_005435035.1 Halorubrum sp. SD690R
TAACTGTCGACCGTGACACCGCCGAGATCGAAGAGGAGACGCCGGTAGGCGAGGGCAGTTCCGAGTGACCGGGAATACCTGAGCGCCCGAATCAGCAGGTCCTCAATGAGCGCGTCCATCCGGTCAAATGTCTGTGCTACGACGTCGATATGGTCACTCGCACACTCGTCCCGAATCAGTTCCAACCATCCTTAGGCCACACAGAGTGGGTTCCGTAAATCGTGGCTGACGATGCTGGCGAACTCTTCCAAACGCTCGTTCTGTCGTTACAATTTTTCTTCGTACTCTTTCTGCTCAGTAATGTTGGTGGCGATGCCACAGGTGGCGTATACGGAGCCATTGTCAAACAGTGGGACAATCCGGGTGAGAAAGTACTGACGACCGTCGTCGGTCTGAATGACCTCTTCGATCTCGACCTGTTCTCTCGTCTCATAGACTCTCTCGTCGTTCTGCTGAAATTTCTCAGCCACTTCCGCCGAGTGTAAATCTGCTGCCCGTTTTCCGGCGATGTCGGTATCGTCAGCAATGCCAAACAGGTCCCGATGATATTGATTCATATACACGTACTCGTGATCGGTGTTTCGAATCCACATCGCGGACTCAACGCTATCGATAACACCCTGTAGTTGGTTGGTGGTCTGGCGGAGTTCGGCTTCACGTTCTCGTTGCTCGGTGACATCCCGGAGTGTGCCGACCGACCCGTTGAACTCCTTGCCATCATACGGAAGGACGCCCATATGATCTTCGCAGACGATTGGGTCGCCTTCGCGGGGGTAAACCGTCACTTCGAATGTTACCGCTTCCGGGCCATCGCTCGATAGTAACCGTCCCAATTCCTGCTCGGCCCGTTGTACGGCCTCTTCGTCTTTGATCAGCGATGGTGTGTTCCCGAGAATCGTTTCCCGGTCGTAGCCGACTAATTCCACCAACTCGTCGTTAACGTACGTGAACTGCCCCTTTTCGTCAAGCACGTACACCGCATCACTGAGTGCCTCGATAATCGTCTCGTACTCTTCTAATTCAGTCTTCCGCCGCTCTCGGTCGGTAACATCCTGAAACTTCGAAAAAATCGTCTGGACGTCCCCATCTGCGCCGGTGACGACACGGTTGTGCCACTCGCAGGTGATTGCCTCGCCATCCTTCCGGACGTTCCTATTGATCATGTGGGTTCCGCCGTCCGAGTCAAGGAGTTTTTCTACAGCATCACCCACCTGTCCGCGGTCGTCACCAGCGACAATCCCCTCCCATGACTCGCCACACAACTCTGCCTCACTGTAGCCGAGAATCTCTTCGGCCCGTCTGTTCATCCGTTCAAACTGGAATTCAGAATCCCACTGGACTGCCCCAAGTGGTGATTCTTCAAAAAACAGCGATAATTGCTTCTGTCGCTGCCGAGCGGTCCGTTCGTGCTCCTCACGCTCAGTAATATCGTGACCGGCCCCCCGGAGCTTCGTTACCTCCCCCCCATTCTCGACAACCGGAGTAATTGTCATATCGAGGAGACGTTCCTCGCCGTCACCCGGTTGGAGTCGCCATGTGTCGTACAGTTCTTCGCGCGTCTCCAGCACCTTGTCGAGTGTATGCTGGATGTCTTCGCGGTCGTCTGGATGGAACAGTTTCAGCGCCTCCTCCAGAGGCATTTCGTGTTGGTTACGACGGCCAATGATTCGCCGGGTGCCTGCCGTCAGCACGACAGTATTGCTCTCTGTGTCCAGTTCGAAACCACCTGTATCACCGTTGAATTCCGTCAATCGCATCAACTGTTCTTGTCTGTCGGCCCGCTCGGCCTCGCGGCGGGTCCGAACGGCGTTGCGGATCCGGTTGGCCAAGAGTTCGTACCGTTCGGTGCCGCTCCCCTTCTGGAGATAGTCGGTGACACCGGCAGCAATGGCGTCACTGGCGACTGCCTCGCTGCCCTTGCCGGTGAAGAGAATAAACGGGAGGTCGGGATACTCCTCTCGGACAGCCTGTAGGAATTCGATGCCATCCGTGCCGGGCATATTGTAGTCCGAGACGACGCAGTCAGGCGGGCGGTCATTAATATTCTCCAACCCCTCATCGGCACTGGTCGCTGTCTGGACAGCGAAGCGGTCGTCCTCGCGTTCGAGAAACGTCCCTGTCAGGTCCGTGATGGAGGGGTCATCATCGACGTGGAGAATCTGAATCTCTTGGTGAGAACGGAACGGCATGGTCTACAACGTGTTATTATTATCAAAAAACTACTGGCTAACTATGAATTAATTTCTCGACATCGACAAGGTCAATTTCAGTCCTGATTCTGCTACATTTGAAATAACAATGCTCTGATGCTGACTATAACCTCTATATTCAGCAGTCAGTAGCAGCCCATATCACATATCGAATAGTTGTTTCGCCAGATTGAGCAAGAGCCATCTACAAATTGGCCTACCATTAGGCGTATAAATCAGTACAAAGAACGCGACTGAACTGTCGGCTCAAAAACCGGATCCGCACCCGGGTCGGACTCGACGTTCCCCGAGACGAACGAGATCTTCTCGCGCTCGCGTTCCGCAGCTGCCGGGCTCATCTCTCCGAGATAGTGGTTTCTGAACGTCTCCCAGTCTTCCCAGCCGCCCCAACTCATCACGACGGCAGGAAGAACACCGCAGTCCCATAGCAGATGACCGCCCCAAGTACGCCGGAGGTCGTGAACGTCGAGGTAAGTCCATCCTTCATCCCCAGTCGCGGCGTACCGACGCTCGCCAGCTCGCTTCACCCAGCGGTAGATCGAGTTCGGCTCAACGCTAACGACCGGCTCGTCGGGATCGCGCTCGTACGAGAGCGTTCGAACGGAACTGGCGAGTTCCTTCGGGATCGGCGTCTCGCGGTACTTCCCACGCTTCGCGTAGTCGTTCCAGACACGGAGGAACCCGTCGGGAGCGTGCGTGAAGTCGTTGCTGGTGACGCTGGCGATCTCCTCGCGACGGAGCCCGGCCTGAACGCCGAGCCGAAACGCGATCTCCTGCTCTGGGGACTTCGCCTCGTCGATGAGCGCTGCGACCTCGTCGTTCTCGTCGCTCTGGCTGAGCCAGACCCGCTTCCCGTCTCGTTCGGGGTAGTCGTCGAGTCGCATAGTAGGCTTAACGAGGTGGCGCTACTAAAAATCGTGTGGGATAGGTGTCTGAGGAGTCTCTTTGAGAGTCAGATCGGACGTATCGGTAGCCGAATCCCGGATTCTAACACATCC
The DNA here is from genome assembly GCF_005435035.1 of Halorubrum sp. SD690R. Taxonomy (NCBI): domain Archaea; kingdom Methanobacteriati; phylum Methanobacteriota; class Halobacteria; order Halobacteriales; family Haloferacaceae; genus Halorubrum; species Halorubrum sp. SD690R. Next base: position 3,209 of record NZ_SGTV01000045.1, read on the forward strand.
TGTGAAGACTGTGTTGAAATCCGTAATCGCTGATAGTTCGTTGAGGTCGTGCTGAATACGGACGGTATATTGGTTAGGATTGAGTTATGACAAACGTCGATTTCCTTATGCTGGAGCTGTGCTACTAATCATACATATGGGAGTTTCCAACCAGCTATTATTGACGTTGGCTATTACCAACACATTTACAGGCTGTATGAGCCTATTAGTGGTTTTGCTAGAAGGATATTCACCGACAAAAATGGCCACGTCAGTCGCATTTTTAATTCTCGGTTTAATTTTTATTAAATATTACTACGAACAAACTCAACAGTCGGATTCAATAAAATCTGCTACATAGTGTATTAAACTTACGCTCTGTATCGGTCAGGTCGATAATAACAGGCTCCGAGCAACTTGTCAGAGTTGTTCTGTATGGAGGGTACAAATCGGTAACGGTGGATCCGACCTGGAGGTGGCTGAGGGAGATACCTAACTGGCCATGAATGCGAGGCGTCTCTCAGTACGTCCGACAATTAATTACCCCAGTCGTCCGATATATCGAGATATAGTGCCAATCTCCGAAGAAGAGTTCGAATCGGGAACGGTGGAAGCCAGCGGTGACGAGCCGATTGCTAACGACGAGGGGGGCCGATCGAAACTGAAAAGACCTCATCAGGTCGTTTTTGAGCGAGCGACCAGACAGAGCGTTCACCGAGCGGGAAATCGTCCTCGGTGTTGATTTTATCCCCGTGTTCATGAGTCGGACGTGGAATCCACTCGGGGCGTTCATTGAGGGCCTAATTGATTTCGACGGTAAGGTTGCCGCCACGACAATTGTCGTCAATGACATCGATGAAGCACTCACCGAACTTGTTGAGGAAGGAATCGTGACGACCGAAGAAGTAGAGACAGAAAGCGGGGCATTGGTCTACTACAAACTGGCGTAAGAACTTATTCGTCGCTACTGGCTTCGGGACGAGCCCATCCTATTGATATCTTCCTCTGCGTTCACGCGGAGGAGGATATTAAGGAACTTCTCGGTGTACCGGGTGTTGGTAGGGGTCTCAGTAGCGCTTTTCACTGAATTGCGTTTTAGTATGGCGGTGCTGTTTCTACAGTATGAACAAGGCGAGTGTCCCGAGGCTTGACCCCGAGGCGGTTCATCAGAACTCACGCCAAAATTAATTGGACCACGCCGTTACAGATCGGCGTCGACTACGCGGTCGCGTTGCCGGATGGGTCAGTCTCGTTGCCCGACGGCTCCGGTGGTCCAGGCGGCGGCGTCGTCCCGCCCGGTGGGACCGTTGCCCCCGGCGGAACTGCCCCACCCGGACCGGCTCCCGGTCCAAATGACACGTCGGGGTTCGGTCCGGTCACGAGGAAGTCCGCGATGTTGCCGATCAGCACGCCGTTGTCGGCACGGCCGGCATTCTCCGGTTCGAGGAAGCTCGAGTCCCCGAACACTGCGAGTGAGTCGCTACGGACTGCGACCCCGTAGGAGCCGGTCTCACGAGTCGTTGACAGTTGTGACGTCTCCGCGGTGGTGAACGTTGTCGATCCACCGGCCACGCCGATCGGCGCGGCGCCGCGGAAGACTGCCTCCTCAACGCCTTCCGTCAGCGACCCCGAGCCGGTCGGCTCGCCGAGTACGCTGAGGTAGTTCGCGTCGTTGTGCTCCATGTCGTATACGTACCCCGCCTTACCGTAGACGCCAAACGGCGAGCCGAAGTCGGTAAGCGCGCCGGTGCCGCCCGGATCGCTCGTTACAAGCGTCCGACCGCCGGCTTCGACGAACGACTCAACCGCGTCAGTATCGGTTGCCGACAAGGCGCTGGGGCTCGTGGTGACGAACGCGTCCGCGTCCGAGAGCAGCGACGGCAGCGGTTCCGCGCCGAAGGCTCCTCCATAGAACCGAACCTCATGGCCGCTCTCGACGAGCGCCGCGGTTAGCGGTGCGACACCGCGCCGGACACCACCGAGGGACCCGATGTCCGCTTTCGTGGGCGCATCGCCGTCTTCGATCGGTAGGACCGGCGCGCTGCCGCCGAGTCCAGCCGCCGCGCCGCCGAGGTGGACGACGACGGTGTTCGACGGTTCGGAGCTCTCCATTTCGACCTCGCCGCCCTCGCTGACGGTTTCCGGCTCGACCGTGTCCAACCGCCAGTGGTCGTCCGCAACGGCGTCAGTCTCGGGCGATCCGCCGTCAAGGACGACGCCGCCGACGGCGGCGACGCCGACGACCGCGAGGAAGACCAGCGCGAACGCGCCGACCGTCGTTCGCAGGTCGACGTTCATTCACCGTCACCTCTGTTGACCGTGGCCGTGTCGTCAGTCATCGCGTCCGCTGCGTCGCCGTCTGTAGGTAACTGTCCAGTGTAGCTCGTCATGATCACGTCGTCGCCGACAGTTTCGTCCCACGCCTGCGGCGCGACTGCGAGTATCAGCCCGTCGCCGAACTGCTTTTTCGAGCCGTCGACGACGACCGTACCGTCGTCTTGTTCCAACAGCGGAATGCCGCCGGGGATGCGGCTCTCGGTGCGGCGGGTGTCGACCGCGTAATCGTTGAGTCCCGCTTCGCTCGCAGCGTCGGCGACCGCGCCGTCGACGAACCCAAACCGGTCGGCGAAGCCATTCTCAACTGCCTCGGTGCCAAGGTACGCGTCGGCGTGGGCGATCGCCTCGCGGTCGAGTTCGATCTCCTCGCCGCGTTGTTCGAGCACGTTCTCCAGGAAGAGGTTCGCGAGCGTCTGTCGGCGCTCGCGTTGGGTGTCCGGGTCGCTCCCGCGTTTGTCCGGCCCGGTCGTCCCGGCGCTGGGACCGCTTGGGGCCGGTGCGGTGCCGGCGACGCCGACGCTGCCGACCGCCTGCGCGGAGGGCGCGACGTAGATGCGGTCGGCTGGCGCAATCGCGAGGTAGGCGCCCGACGCGCCGAGCGTGTCGACGGCGGCGTAGACGGGCATCACCGACGCGGTGCGGTCGACCGCGGCGTACATCCGTTCGCTCTGTGCGGGGAGGCCGCCTCCGCTGTTAACCTCAAGGACGACCGCTTCGATTGAGTCGTTCGTGCGGGCGTCGCGGAGGTTGTCCTCAACGTGTTGGGCCGTTGCTGAATCGATGGTTCCGTCGATTTCGACCACAGCGACGGTGCCGTCTGGACCGGTGACGGCGCCGTACACGCCGGGCGCGACCAGCAGCCCCGCGGCCACCGCGAGGATTACCGCGACGCCGACCGCGTGTCGCGTCTCGATCCGATCGAACCCCGTCGCGCTCGTGTCTCCGGAAGTCGATCGCTCGGCGGTCGGCGGCGAGCGCGCGTCGGTCGACCGATCGTCCGCCGCGGCGTTCGCGTCGTCGGTGTCGTCCGGTGTTCTCGACGGCGAGTCGTCGGAACTCATCGATTCGTCCTCGTTTGGTGCCACGGTCGCGGCGTCGTGTGCTGTATCGTCGTCATCGTGGATTCGCATGCGCGTTTGTCCGTCGATACGTCTGTATTTCTATCGCGATCGGCGGTGTCGTGGTAGACGCCGCCGCGGTCGTCGCCGCCGCTCACGCGTCGGTCACCTCGATCGGGTCGCCCACGGCTGCGTCGAACAGCGACGCGTGGGACGCGAACAGCTCGCTCTCGGCGGCGGCGTCGACGATCACGGTCCGTCCGTGTCTGGTGACGGTCGCGTCCGACAGCGAAGTCTCTCCTTCGCGGGCCGCCCTTGCGATCGCCTCCGCTGTCTCCCTGTCAAGTCGACGAGGGTCCGCGACCGCGCCGTACCGCAACGCGACGCTCGGACCGTCTGAGCCGCTGCCACCATCTCCGGGCGCGCCGCCGCTCTCGGACCCCTTGTCGGTCACACGGAGTGACGCCCCAACTGCGGCCGACGCGTCGACCGCGGTTCGGAGTTCGACTGGCGCGTCGGCCAGCAGACTCCTGAGATGTTCCCGGGCGTCCGCTCCCAGATCGATACACACTGTCGCATCCCCGTCAAGCAAAGGCGGAAGCGACCCGAAGCTCGTAGTCGTTCCTGCCCGACGCCCGCGGTCACCGTCGAGTCCAGCGTCGCGGTGTGTCGCGGCAACCGCAGGCGTTGGGCCGTACGCCACCACGAGTTCATCCGCCGCGACGGCGACCGCCGACCCTAGGTTCCGCGCTCGGAACCGAGCGAACCCGGAGTCGTCTTTCACCTCGCGGGCCACATCGGGGTCAGCGCCGAGTTCCGCAGCGAGCTCCGACGCGTTGACGTCACCGACAGCGACCGCGCACCCCTCTGGTCCTCTCCCAGTGAGCGCGGCGCTTCCGGCTGCCTGTCGCACGCCGTCAAGCGACACGCTCTCGTACCGATCGAGGAGGCGTTTAACCCGAGTCCCGATCCCACTGGGGAGCCCGGTCGCTGTCAGGACTGCCGGATCGATCCGGCCTGTCACGACGGTGTCGACGGCACTTGACGTGGTTGCTGCCGGGTCGTAGCTTCCAGCGGCGACCGCGGAGCGTGGCCTGTCGGATCCTGGGCTGGCCTGGTCGCTTTGCGTCTCGCCGTCCGACTCGACGGTGGCTCCGGTCGAGCCAACCGCGAGGGACGAGTCGGGCGGCGGTTCGGAGGTCAGAGCGTCGATCGGTCCACCGATTCCAAACCCAGTCGCTGCGAGCGCGGCTACGCGCTTCGCGAACGTCCGTTTGGAGGGCATCGTTTCAGGTGGCTGCTGACAAGTAATAATACTACCGAGTGGCGACGCAGTAAAGAGAAAGCCTCGCGCTACAGCACAAGGGGGCTGTCAACGCGACATGCGCTGTGGCTTAATTTCGGCGGTTGTTGCCCTGTTATCGGCTTCGTCCCCGCGGCGAATATGAGGCTTTCGCCTCGAATTTCCGTATACGCAACTGTGTCTAGCTTCCTAGCGCTCTAGCGGTCGCGTTCTCTGTGCCAGCAGTGCTGTTTGTTGGTGTCCGGATCTCGACCGATTCGTCGTCGTACACTGTCATGGTCTCAATTACAGTGCCGTTCTCAGCAACTCGTTGGACGATGACTGTCGGCGCCCCCGCAGTCGTGTCAGTTGGGTCCGTCTCTGTGGGTGTCTCAACTGGGGTCTCCCCTCCGAGGAACTGCGTGATTGCGTCAGTCTGTTCAAATGAATCGACGTCACCGGATCTTGCGTCGACAAATGCAACGTATGCGATCCCACTGTTGTCCTCAGGGACGACGCGTACTTGCCAGTACTCTCGATCGTTGATAACTGTAAGGATCGGCTCGGCTGGGGTAAAGCGGTCCCAATCTGTTTGTGGTGCTGACTGCCTTACGAGGTCCGCTGCTCGCTGTGGGCCGAACAGTGAGTCGGCTGGCACGTACCGTTCGAAGGTTCCGTTTTGACCATCGATGGTCCACAGCTCTTGAAGTCCCTGTGCGTTGCCGTACGGTTCGACGGCGACAACGTATTGCGGACCTGACTCAGAGAGGATAAAGAACGGCTGGTCATTTTCGTCTCCGGGGAGCGGTGCGATCTCGATTTCGTCTTCGTGACTGGTGTAGGTGTTGAGAATTCCGTTGCGGTACTTCGTCGCAGCGACCGACTGAAGCGCCAACTTCTCAGGGTACAGCTGCTGATTGTCGAGAATTGGGCTGGCTACAGCCTCAGAGGGAGAGAGCGTTTCGATCGAACCGCTTGGATCGATGACGGCGACGCCTCCCCACTGTGGTGTAGAGTGCGGAAGCGGCGTCAGGTGGAATGTTGGTTCCGAGTACGGGACGGCAATGTACTGCGTATTGTTGTGAATAACCATTTTCGGGTCACCGTAGTCGACAAGATACGCCTGCGATTTGAGGAGTTCCCACCGATAGTTCCGGTGGAAGATCGTCCCGACACCGGTCTCAAGCTCGCCATCAACGGACCGTACATTCGCCTGCTGGGTTGTCATATCGACGAGGACGGTCCCGGCCTGTCGTTTGGTGATCTTATTGAACAGGCCGTCCGGAGCGAGCGGTGCCGCCCAGTAGGGAGTCCCGTTCACCACGCTAATGTCTGTGTCACCGACGCGGTACTGCGGCCGATTGAGCGTGTTCGATGCGTACCGATCGGCAACCGCTCGCGTGACGATACGTGGATTATCGGCATCAACATCGTCGAGTCGCTCAACGGTGGCTGTCTGGCTCATCGTTTGGTCGCTCAATGTGACGCCGGCAACCGCGTTGGCGACGGGCATCAGCGCAAACGCAGTGATCACGAGGACGACTACCCCGACACGAAGTGGGGTAATCGTGTGGTCATTGCTGGTGAGCGCGTTGACGACCGTCTCAACGCCACCACCCGCCCGTGCGGTGGCCCACGCAGCGATGCTACCGGCAACGATACCAAACAGCAGTAGCGGCGTCGTGTACACCGCGTAGATGAGTCCATGGAGCCACGGTCGGAAGAACCACCCTATGGCAACAGCAAGGATTCCAACAATGCCAAGCGGAATCCACGGTGGGGACGACTCGTGCTGATCCGAGTTGCCTGGTGGCCAGTCGGTGAGCTCATCATCGGATGACTGTTCGTCTGAATCGTCAGATGGAGGGCGTGTTGACATTGATCTGGATCGTGAAGTTATGGCTCTGAAACGTGTATGTGTGGAGCCATGAGTTACTCAACTCGAGTCCCCAAGTAATCAGGGCAACTCGCCGATTGAGAGAGGGAACCTAATGGAACCACAAGATGGAGTGATTTCTACCAGCAAATAAATATTGTACAACTGACTTCGTTGGAATCTCATCCTTCTAACAGAAGATAGGCTGAAACAGCTGGTAGCTGAGGACTATATCTGGACCGCCTTCTCGACAAACTACAGCGATAGGAGTCACGATTGACATCCGCCTCGCGCTGAAGCGCGAGACTTTCTCCTTGTACTCCCGTAAGAGACAGATCCGACGCCGCAGTTACCCTCGTTGCTTCTTATAAACATTTATTCGTGATCTGTCACAGATTAAACTGATGCCCTCTGTACTCGAACGACCGGTGTTTCACTACGGAATTCCGTTCATCAACGCCGCGATTATCGCTGTAATCGGGTTTACCGTGTTTAGTGGCGTAGCGCGTCTGTTCGCACTCGTACTCGCCGGTCTCGAGGTCGTTGTGGTCCCACAGATACTGAAACGCGCGGCGTAGCTTAACTCACTCGCCGCTGAGTGGATACCAGCTATAATTGAACGCCATTGACAGGCGCATTACACTCACCAAACGAATGAGGATGTGACGGCCCGCAACCTGTACGTCACTTGGTGACGCTGCTAAGCGTTCAATGCGCGGGCCGGTCACTACATTCCCTCCATTCAGCACGCGATATTTTCCAGTTCATGAGGATCTCAACAGGGCATACTGAATAGAGCGCGTATTTCCCACTCTCATGTGGCGTGTGACTAGACAGTGATGACTAATATTAGAATTGATATGTGGATCGAAATGTATACCCCCGGAACAGGCCGTTGTATTGGTATGAGTGGCAGTCTGGTCGCCTGCGCCGGAGTGAGCGATGGACGGTAGCCGTGACCGCGGCGTTACGACCGTCGTTGCCACGATTCTTATGGTCGCCATCGTAGTAATACTCGCTGCTACCATCAGCGTCGTTATTCTTGACTTCGAGAGCGAGCTCCCAGAGCCGCAGCAACTGCGCGGGTTCGGCGACACGGAGGTGACGCTCGGGCCCGAACACCGATCGTGGGGCGGGTGGAACAATGGTAACAGCAATCCCCCCCGCGGAGATATTGATGTCGTTCGAGTGCCCTACGTCGCAGGGCCGACCTTCCAAGGCGACGAGGTCGGTTCGATACTGGTCAGCTGGGAGGGTAGCAACGGCGAGGGCGGTCAGGTTCGGTTCCTGAATCCCAACCGCTTCGACGCGGACACCGCTCAGACGTTCCACGACGGCGATGTCGGGGATTTCTGTACCGGCGATTTCGGCGTCGGTGAGACACTGACGATCCGGATGGCTCACAACCGGTATCAAGCGGGGGGAACCGGGACCGATGTGGCAGATATTGGTGAGCAGTACGTCGAGTCGAACCAGAACGACATCGCTCGCGGCGATGACGAGCCTTTCTTCCGGGTCGAAAACAGGTATCCGATCGATTTCAGCGGCGACCGCCCGATGGAGCCGGGAGACTCAGTTGAGATCCTTCTTATTGGCGTCAACGACGAACAGCCCATCGCCAGAACGACCGCAGTCGCGACCGCAGCGAGCGGCGAGCCCACAGAACGAGACAAGCCAGAGTGTCGCTAAAAACAGTCGACAGTCGCAGATTCTAACACATCCAGAGACGGCGTGATTGAAATTCGAGGTCGCTGATAGTTCGTCGAGATTGTGCTGGATACAGAGCGCGAACGTGGCACGTCGCAGTGACGAAATCGATATATATCGATTCGGTCAGCGTAAATACCTACTCTAACACACGTTCACTCTCGGTCTTTCGCTGTTCCGGTTCTTCCGTTTCGATGAGTTGATCAAGACGTCGCTCAAATGCTTCGTCGTCAATTTCGCCCTCCGCGTATCGTCGTCGAAGCGTTTCAATCGGTGTCTCATTTGCGTCGTCTATCTGCTGGTCGTCCTGTGGACTGGATGCTGGAGCCGCATTCGCCTGACGGACGACACCTAGTGTTAACTGTCCGGATATTCCGAGTATTATTGTACTGACCAAGAGAAACAAGAGGCCTGCCGCAACGTTTCCACTCAGTCCGATAAGTCCGAGCACAAACGCGGGGACACCGAGCAAACCGCCGATGATAGCAATCGCAGTTCGACCAGCGGGGCTGTGGGGGGCATAGCGGTGGACCAATTCGTACACAATACCTCTATGACCATTTTACAACTTAAAAATCGCGGAAGTGGAACTGAACCCCTCTAGAAGATGTATATCTGCTTGGTTAGCGGGACAGAATACTAGCGAGTCAGCATGCACGTTCTATCGGTTAGTTCTGGATTTAGATGGAGAAAAAACGGAGTTTCCGTGCTATCTACACTCTCTGTATCTCGCACCTCACTACTGACAGAAACTGAGAAGATCTCGTGGGCGCTGCTGAATACACTGCGCGAGTCTGTCACCCATCTACAGACTGGGTGGTATGACGGTTGTACAACCACCATGGATTCTATTACCCCAGATCGAGGGTCACTACTGCGACCAACAATCTGCTTCCTATGAGCGTACTCGAAACGGATAGTCAGATCTATCCCGTAACCGACAAAGTAGTCCAATCCTCAGATATCACATCTGTTAAGTACATATCGATAAAATTACAAAATATGACCAAACAACACATTTTCACTCAGATGATTCTCGAACGAGAGGAGCCAGCATTGTTTATCAATCCTCGCTCTGAACAAATCGCAGCCTTCGCAGAGGAAGCAGTAACGGTTGAGGACCAGCCCAAGGTCCGGCTACTCGCAGACTCAGATGAAATCAAAGACGCCCTCTACAGCTTCCTCACGGCCTCAAAGATCGCCGAACTCATCCACCGGGAGCAACTCAGCCTCCGAACACTCACAGAGCCAGTCCAGAATACCATCTTCACAACCGAATCTGAGACTGTAGTTCCTGTGATGGACAAGCACAGTATTTCGAGCTCGGACCCCGAGCTGGTCTCATCAGTCTACGATGAGTTCGACTCCAGATTCGAGGCTTCCGAACAGTATCACCTCCGGACACCCGCCCTCTCAGTAGTGAAACAGACGCTCCGAGAAGAGATCGGCGACGATATCGCAGCCGAACTCGACGAAGTCCTCGCACACGCTGAAGAGATTGCCAACAGCAACGAATACCTCAGTATCGTCGAGATCATGCTCATCCTCGCAGCCCGCAACGAGTCCTCCTCTACGACGTCTCAAAATGGGGAGAGGATACGGGTATCGCTTCGAAAGCGACCTTCTCACGGGCCAAATCAGCACTCGAAGATGCTGGCCTCATCGAGACTGAAAAAGTTCCACTAGACATCGGTCGCCCCCGACTTCGCCTTATCGCAACCGACGAGCTCGCGACAGCAGACCTGAAAACACTCTCCACCGAGATCCGGTCTCCGCTGTAGTATCCGCCCCACGGTAGCCACCAACTATGGAGACGGAGATACGGTACTTCTCTGACCCAAGCGTAAGATGAAGTAGACAAAATTACTGTGTAGAGGGTGTGAAACGTATTCGATAACACGCAGTCACCAGATCGATAGTATTTCAAAACTCGAATACGTAAATTGTGACATGTACGACCTCACTGGCTTTCAGCGCGATCTGCTATACGTCGTTGCCGGACTTGATGACCCACATGGGCTCGCAATCAAAGACGAACTCGAAGACTACTACGAAAAAGAAATCCATCACGGGCGGCTGTATCCCAATCTCGACACGCTTGTCGAGAAGGGACTCGTCGAAAAGAGTCAGCGCGACCGACGGACCAACGAGTACAGCACTACTCGCCGGGGCACGAGAGAGATTGAAGCTCGGGCTGAATGGGAAGCCGGGTATATTGACCACGACGCGTGATCGAACCGCTACGTTCGAAGACTGGTACGTGTTTAGCCCGAACTGATTTCGCTGCTATCTCATCATCCGTTGTAGTTTAACGCCTCACGCCAGCGCCGTCTGCTGATCTGAATATCGTTGGGACTACCTGTCAGAGAAACCCGGTGGCTGCTGTGAGTTACCAACCACCGGATTCAGTGATTGTTGACCGGATCAAAAGAGCGTTTCCCTCTGATGAGTTGCGCGAGCGCGCTCGCGCAACGAATCTCGTCCAACGAGAGCGCAAGTTCGACACTGTCGCGTTGTTCTACTCCTTCTCACTGGGTTTCGCTGCTGGATCAGATCGCTCTATTCAGGCATTTCTCGAACGGTTTGTCGAAATGGCTGACTGTGACGAACTCGCTTATCCAACCTTCCACGGCTGGTTTTCACCCGCGTTCGTTGCACTCCTGCGAGAGATTCTCGATGACGCCATCGAGAATCTCGAACCGGGACAAACCGACCTCAGCGGACGTCTCGAACGTAATGACTGAGAAAAGGTTTGAAAGCTAATCGGCAAAAGAGGATTGAAGCTCTAAGAGATCCGTACACCAAGTGTACGGCAATCTAATCGTGTTTTCATATTCATCGTAGTTTCACTCGATTAATTTGGTGGGGTCCGAATTCATCGGTTACACACCTGAGAAAGACGGTTTTCGTGATGAGTATATAAACGACGGTTGGATGGTTTCACACTATCTGTAAAGTGAGGGTAGAAGCTGTCTATCGCTAGATCTCTGCGCTCGTTTACAGAGCTGATCTAACTCATTAGCACTGGCACCTTCTGATGGCTGCCTACAGTCTCGTCCGTCTTGATCCCGAATCGAGCGCCTTGGGGACGGTTCGCTCGAAAGCGTCATCGCTTCGAGCGAACCTCGAACACTCGCTGAAAGAAGCCGTTTACAACCTTCTCTCGTGGGTTCGAGACAACGATGATCGTAGCGTCGACGACCTGATGGAAGAGATTGATCACCTCTTCGTTCACTCAACAGCCGACGCTAACGTTCAAAGCTGAGTCTCTAAGCCGAATAGAGCTCACCCGGGGACAGGCCAAAACCGCAAGACAGCAAGCCATCAACAATGTCCTATACAAGAACGCTCAACATAGGCTTGGCTTTTTTATCCACAGACTGATTTAAATGAGATGTGCAGGTACATTCCCTCCAACACACAGTTCGGTGCGAGATTTGCTGGTACATGCCGACACAACTTGCTCTGGCTGCCCCAAAGCGGGTGATATCCTCGTGAGACGGCAACAGCTGCTGCCAGTTTTTCTTACACTTCTCACAATTGTATGTGTGACATTCGGGGGCGCAACTGTCGCTTCTGCGCAACAATCGGCAGTCAGCGTGTCTGTAGATGCTTCACCAGAAGATCCGGTTGTTGGTGAAACGACGACATTCAATGTCACAGTGACAAATCAAGAAGGCAGCAACAGCATCGCTGATGTCTCTAGTATCATGCTTCGAACGAATCAAGAGCACTATGAACGCGTTGAAGATGTCGGGTCACTTGCTCCCGGTGGAAGCCTCACCGTCAAAATGACGACGACCTTTGAGCAAGCAGGGCAAAAAAACCTCAAAGCGCACGTTTCTGCTAAACGCGCATCTGGCGGAAATCTCCGTGCCATCTACAGTCCTGTGACAGTAGATGTACAAGAACTCGATATCAACGGTGGGCTGTCGACGACCTCAAACGGGTCTGATGAGACCACGGTCACCTTCACGAACTACGGAAACGTCGAACTGTCTAACATCGAGATAACGGCGACAGCGGACGACAGCGTGCGTGACAACAGAGATGTGTTTGATGTCGATCCCGACGAGGAGACCTCGGTAACATTCGACACCGGAGAGTACGACACTGACACCATCAACTTCTCCGCGACGTATACTGCACGCGGTGAGCAGTACGAAACAACGCGGACAGCAACACGCGACCAGCAGGTCACGGGAGAGATTCGCCTCACGAGTATCGACGTGACAGCAAGCGGCTCAACGGTCTCGATCGATGGTGAGGCAGCGAATATTGGTGGCACCGATGTTGAGTCGGTTCTCATCAGCATCCCGACGACAGATGGCATCACTCCCGCCGGTGGGTCTGGAGAGTACTTCGTTGGGTCTGTTGACGCCAGCGAATTTTCGACGTTCGAACTGACAGCGAGCGTTGAGCGAGATACAGTCCCGATTAGGGTCGCGTATATCGCTGACAATGACCGCGTGACAAAGACACAGACAGTCGATGTAACGTCACTCAATGCGACTACTGGAGCAGCGGGGCAGACCCAACCAGAAGCCACCTCGGGGGGCGAACAGAACCAGTCCGGACTGCCACTCCTACCGATAATCCTTGGAGTAGTGCTTGTTCTTACACTAGGAGGCCTCGGCCGATATCTGTGGAATCGTGAATGAGTGTAATCCAACTCAGAGACGTAGTCAAACGATACAACACCGAGGCTGAGACAATCGAGGCGCTGAAAAATGTCGACTTCCACGCTAACCGCGGTGAGATGGTCGTCGTGACCGGGCCGTCAGGAAGCGGGAAAAGCACGATGCTCAACATGATCGGTTTGTTAGATACTCCGACTACGGGCGAGATTTTCCTTGACGGGCGCAACATCACCGATTTCGATGAGGATGAGCGGACGGAGGAACGTCGGTCACAGCTTGGATTCGTCTTCCAAGACTTCCACTTGCTTCCGATGCTCACAGCCGAGGAGAACGTTGAGCTGCCGTCAATGTGGGACACCGATGTTGATCGTCGAGAGCGTGCTTCCGATCTGCTAGAGCGGGTTGGTCTCGGTGACCGACTCACGCACACGCCTGACGAACTCTCTGGCGGACAACAACAGCGCGTCGCCATCGCCCGTTCGCTGATCAATGAACCCGATATCCTGCTCGCAGACGAGCCAACTGGAAACCTCGATCAAGACACTGGGAAGACGGTTCTCGATGAGATAACCCGACTGAAACAAGAAGAGAACATCGCGGTCGTCTCGATCACTCACGACGAACAGCTAGTGGAGTATGCAGATCGAGTTGTCCGTATTGTTGATGGGGTGGTCCAGTAGTGGGGCGTACAAGCGTTCTTCGTCGCTTCCCAAGCGTGCTGATGGCGTGGCGAAACCTCGGTCGCAACCGGACCCGGACCGCTCTCGCGGTGCTGGGTATCGTGGTCGGCGTGATTGCGATCGCGTCACTCGGTATGGCTGGGGTGGCGCTCGAACAGCAGGCCACCTCAAGCCTCGGTGGTCTCACCGATCAAGCAGTCATCTCGCCGGGAGAAGATATCGATACTGACGGCATCACCGATGCGCAAGCTGAGACGATTCGGGATATCTTGCCAGGGGTAACCGTCATTCCGCAAAAAACGAATTTTACAGAGCTTTCAGCACGGAATGGCGAAGAAGCGAACGTTCAGGTAACGGGTCTGACAAACCCAGCACCGTTATATGATCTCTCTGTTGGAGCTGAGCCCACACGGCTTGAAACAGGGGCTCTCATTTCCGAAAGTACTGCCCAGACACTCGGGCTGGAGATCGGTGATCCAATCGAATACGAAGGACAACTGTTCCGTATTCGGGGATTCATCGCCTCACAAAGTGGCTTTGGTTCTGATGGCGGGGGAGAACTTGTGCTTCCGCTCTCAGCGCTCAACCAACAGGACGACTATAATTCTGTCACCATCATCGCTGAGGACGGAGATGCCGCAACCAAAGCGGCAACCACGATAGAGGAGCACTTCAACGAGGACGATGACGAAGTTCTCAGTGTGACCACCTACGCGAGTGTCCAAGAGAACATCAGCTCATTTACCGACACGCTAGAGCTTGCACTCCTCGGTATTGGCTCTATTTCACTGTTCGTAGCGAGTGTTGCCATTTTGAATGTCATGTTAATGAGCACAATAGAACGGCGGGGAGAAATCGGAGTGTTACGTGCCGTGGGTGTCCGCCGCGGCGAAGTACTCCGTATGATACTGACCGAGGCCGCATTCTTAGGTGTGGTCGGTGGGCTTGTCGGCGCTGCTGGATCTCTCGTCGTCGGTGTGGTGATGTTCAACGTGTTAGCCGGTGACCCAGCCCTTGCATTAGCTTGGTCAAGTTCGAGATACCTCCTGTATGGATTCATCTTCGCGCTCGTCGCAAGTATTCTGAGCGGGATCTATCCCGCATGGAAGGCTGCTAATGAATCACCAGTGGATGCGCTTCGTGGTTCGTGAGGCATCCGTCTTTAGTTAAGCGAGAAACCGCGTGATAGCGGCGGCTTATCGAGGCATCTTTCGGAAGGAGTGAGGAAGTCCAGTCTGTGTACGACAAGGACTCCTCACCCCGGATTATGCGTCGGCTCACTATACTGTTTCCCTCTGAGTTCCTCGAAGAGCACGCCGAGGAACTTGGCGTGGTCGAACGAGACCGCAAACTCCAGATCCCTGCCTTCGTTTGGGCGTTCGTGTTCGGCTCCGCCGCAGGCGAAAGCCGAACACTCGCCGGGTTTAGACGCTGTTACAACTCTACTGCCGATGAGACGATTTCGCCGGGTGGATTCTATCAGCGGTTGACACCGACGCTTGCGGAGTACCTCCGCGACCTCGTCGAGCGCGGCCTCGACGAGGTCGCTGTTCCTAACGCTGTTGACGCTGATATCGACCGATTTAGAGACGTGATGATCGCTGATGGAACGGTGTTGCGGTTACACGAATTTCTCTCAGATCAGTTCGAAGCCCGCTACGAGGAGCAGGCTGGAGCGAAGCTCCACCTGCTCCACAATGCCACAGAGCAGACGATTGAACAGCTCGATACTGCTAACGAGAAAACGCACGACAGCACCTTGTTCAAAACAGGGCCGTGGCTTGAGAATCGCCTCATGCTGTTCGATCTCGCCTACTTCAAGTACCGCCGGTTTGCGCTGATCGACGAAAACGACGGCTACTTCGTGAGTCGGCTGAAGCAGAACGCGAATCCGGTGATTACGGCAGAATTACGGGAATGGCGCGGCCGCGCCATTCCCTTAGAGGGCAAGCAGCTCCGAGCTGTTCTCGACGATCTCGATCGGAAGTACATCGATGTAGAAGTCGAAGTAGAGTTCAAACGAGGGCCGTACAATGGGACACAGTCGCTGGATACGAAGCGATTTCGCGTCGTCGGCGTCCGCGACGAGGACGCCGACGACTACCACCTGTACATGACGAATTTAGCGAGGAAGGAGTTCTTTCCGGCGGATTTAGCGGAGATTTACCGCTGTCGGTGGGAAGTTGAGTTGCTGTTCCGGGAGCTGAAGACGCAGTACGAGTTGGACGAGTTCGACACGAGTGACGAACACGTGGTGAGGATCTTATTGTACGCAGCGCTGCTGTCGCTGCTTGTAAGCCGCGATCTGTTGGACCTAGTCACTGAGCAGGCGGATGATGAGCTTGTGTTTCCGACAGAGCGCTGGGCGGCGACCTTTCGGTCGCACGCCCAGCTCATTCTCCACGAACTCGGTGAGTTCCTCGGCTACTCACCACCGCCGCTGCTCGACCGGCTGATCGAAGACGCTCAAAAGATCCACAAGCGACGACCAATCTTACAAGAGACGCTCGCTACTGCTACACAACCGAGGTGTGAGGCTTAACTAAAGACGGATGGGCCCATTATTAGGGCTAGAATTAGTTCTAATGTAGGTGTTCAGATAATCCCCGTTTCCTGTACGGTCGCTCGTCTGTAGGAAATTGTTGGTACAGTTGTCGCCAGTTGAGTGGAGGAACTAATCGACCTTCTAAGCATCGCTACCGTGAACTCCCAATCTGATTCATACACCGCAAGCCGCAAGACCGCAGTCTATCAACAATGTGCTA